>NZ_JAVFVN010000444.1:0-88416 GCF_030910085.1 Stenotrophomonas maltophilia group sp. RNC7
ACGAAAGGGTAGGCCAGCGGCCGTGTGCATGCCGGCAACGGTGCATTGCACTGCCGTGTACGACCACAGGCCGTAATGAGTGCGGAACGTTGGTCCGCACTGTTCATGCCGCCACCCATGTAGCGTTGGACGCTGCCGGCCCGCGGCCGGCACTACCCCAGTCCGCGCTCCACGGTGGTGCCGGCCGCGGGCCGGCAACCGGATCCCTCAGGCCGCGCGCGCCAACGCGTCCTTCGCTGTCGCCGTGGCCGACAGATCGAACACATCGACCGCATCGATCAACCGGTTCGCCTGCTGTTCCAGGCTGCGCGCCGCGGCGCTGGCTTCTTCCACCAGCGCGGCGTTCTGCTGGGTGGTGCCGTCCATCTGGATCACCGTCTGGCTGACCTGTTCGATGCCCGCGCTCTGTTCCTGCGAGGCTGCAGAGATCTCGGCCATGATGTCGGTCACGCGCTGCACCGAGGCGACGATCTCGGCCATGGTGTCGCCGGCCTCGCGCACGCGCTGCGCACCGTCACCGACCTGTTCCACCGACGCCTCGATCAGCGACTTGATCTCCTTTGCCGCCGCCGCAGAGCGCTGTGCCAGCGTGCGCACTTCGCTGGCAACCACCGCGAATCCGCGGCCCTGCTCACCGGCGCGTGCCGCTTCCACCGCGGCGTTCAGCGCCAGGATGTTGGTCTGGAACGCGATGCCATCGATCACGCTGATGATCTCGGCGATCTGCCGTGACGAGGTTTCGATCGCGCCCATCGTCGCCACCACCTGCCCGACCACGCTGCCGCCCTGCGAGGCGACCGCGTGCGCGCCGATCGCGAGCTGGTTGGCCTGGCGCGCGTGTTCGGCGTTCTGGCGCACGGTGGAGGTCAGCTCTTCCATGGATGCCGCGGTCTCTTCCAGATTGGCGGCCTGCTGCTCGGTACGGCGCGACAGGTCATTGTTGCCGGCGGCGATCTCCGCGGCGGCGGTGTGGATGTTGCCGGAGGCGTGCTTGATGTCGGTGACGATGGTCGCCAGCTGCGTGGCGGTGGTATTGGCATCGCCGGCGATACGCGCGAACACACCCTGGAAATCACCGTGCATGCGTGCACCGAGGCGGCCATCGGCGATCGCGCGCAGCATCGTTGAGACTTCGCCCAGGTTCAGTTCTGTGGTCTGCATCAGGCGGTTCAGGCCATCGACCATCGCGCGGAAGTCATGCTCGAAGCGCGCGCTGTCGCCGCGTTGGCCGAAGTCACCGGCGGCCGCCGCTTCGGCCAGGCGGCGGATTTCGCCGTTGATCGCACCGAGGTTGTGCTTGACCGCATCCAGCGCTTCGGTGATCACGGCCTTCTCGCCGGGCAGGCGTTCCATGTCCTGGCTGAGGTCGCCGACGGCGTAGCGGCCCATGATCGAGATCGCGCGCATCTTCACCCGGATGTGCGCGTCGACCAGCGTGTTGCAGTCGGCCACCATGGTGCCGAACGCGCCGGGGAAGGCAGCGGCGTCCATGCGATGGCTGATGGTGCCGGCCTCGTGCGCCTGGGCCATCGCGGCCTGTGCATCCAGCACGCCGCGCAGCGTGGACTGCAACGCCTGCATCGCCTGGGCGAGGCGTCCGATCTCGTCGCGGCTGCGCACCTGCACCACGTGCTGCAGGTCGCCGGCAGCCACTGCGCGTGCAGCGGCTTCCACCGCCAGTACCGGCTGCACCACCGCGCGCCGCAGCCACCAGGCCAGGCCGATCAGCAACAGCACGGCGGCCAGCACCGTCAGTGACGCGCACAGCAGCAGGGTCTGCCGCGCCTGCTGCGAACGCGCCGCCAGCGCCGCTTCGGCCACCTGCGTGGCATGCGTGCTCAATGCATCCAGTGCGGTCGCCACCGCGCGATCCTTGCCGCGCACGAGGGTGTCGCCGGCGGCGGGATCGTAGCCGGCCGCGGCAAATGCCTGCAGCGCCGCGCGATAGTCCTGCTGCAGCTGCGCGTGCAGGCCGATGAACGCCTGCGCCAGTTCACGCGTGCGCGCGTCCGGGCTGGTCACCAGGCCCTTGGCCAGCCGTTCGACCAGGCGGCCTTCGTTGTCGAAGGCGTCCAGATGGCGCTGACGCAACGCGTCGTCGTGACCACGCAGCAGCACGTTCTTCCATTCCTGCACCTGGCCTCGGAACTCACGCTGCAGGCGTTCGGCGTCGCGGCTGTGCGCGACTTCGGGTGGAACCTCGGTGGACAACTTGAACCAGGCGGAGGCCAGGCCAGCCAGCGCGCACAGCAGGACCACGGCCAAGCCAACAGAGACCGCGCCGAGCAGCTTGGACTGCAGGCGCGGAGCACGGACAGACGCATTCATCGGGAAGCACTCTCGGGAAGGGGCAATGCGGTATCGACCCGCCCAGCCTCCGCTGAAGTGCGACGAACATCACATTAGCGTTTCGTTTAGTGATGTGAAGAAAGTGTTTCATAGGACAAATGTGTCCATATGGAACGAATACGGACCCTGGACAGGAGATATAAATGTAACTAATGTAGTTACATGAAATCCGCGAACCTGCTCTCTGATGCCCTGCACGTGATGGCGCACCTGGTCGGCCAGGACGGCCCGCGCACCTCCGAGCAGCTGGCGTCCTGCCTGCCGACCCATCCGGTGGTGATCCGCCGCCTGCTGGCGCAGCTGCACAGGGCGGGCCTGGTTCACAGCGCCCGTGGTCATGGCGGTGGCAGCCAGTTGGCGCGCGATGCCGCAGCCATCACCCTGCATGACGTCTACCTGGCGGTGGGCGCACCGTCGCTGGTACAGGTCGGTACCCGTGATTCCGGCGGTGGCTGCCCGATCCAGCAGCTGGTCAACAGCGCTTTGCTGGAGGGTGCACGCGAAGCACAGCGCCTGCTCGAACAGCGCCTGCGGGCGACCACGCTGGACAAGCTCGGCGCCGACTTCGCCCGCCATCTCGCCCATCACCGTTCCCTGGAAGGTCACCATGAATTCTGATGTGCTCATCGTCGGCGGCAGCTATGCCGGCATTGCCGCCGGCCTGATCCTGGCCCGTGCCCGCCGCCCGGTCACCGTCATCGACGCCGGTTCACCACGCAACCGCTTCGCCAGCCATTCGCACGGGGTGCTGGGGCTGGATGGCATCAGCGGCGCCGAGCTGCTGAAGACCGCGCGCCAGCAGCTGCTGGATTACCCCAGCGTGCGCTGGGTGCATGCCGAGGCCGTGCAGGCCACCGCCGGCGCAGTGGGTGTGGAAGTGCGCACGGCCGATGGCCAGGTGCTGGCCGCGCGCAAGCTGCTGCTGGCCAGCGGTATCGCCGACCAGCTGCCGGAGCTGCCCGGACTGGCCGAGCGCTGGGGCAGCACCGTGCTGCACTGCCCCTATTGCCACGGTTACGAAGTGGGCGGTGGCGCCATCGGGCTGCTTGGCGGGCATCCGATGTCCGCCAGCAAGGCGCCGCTGTTTGCCGACTGGGGCAATGTCACCTTCTTCAGCCAGGGCCTGCCGATCACCGATGAGGAACGGGCTGCCATGCAGCAGCGTGGCGTGCGGATCGAGACGTCGCCGGTGCTGGGCGTGCAGGGCGACCAGCCGACCTGGCTGGAAGTGGAGCTGGCCGATGGCCGCCGCATCGCCCAGCGTGCGCTGTTCGTGCCGGCCACCCAGGTGATGGCCACGCCGCTGGTGCAGCAGCTGGGTTGCACATTGGCCGAGAGCCCGCTGGGCGAGTTGATCGAGGTCGACATGATGAAGCAGACCTCGGTGCCGAACGTGTATGCCGCAGGCGATGCGACCACGGTCGGCAACATCACCCTGGCCATGGCCGAAGGCGTGCGCGCGGGCATCGGCGTGCACCACGCGCTGGTGGCTGAAGACAGCAGCGCGCGCTGAACGTTGCACAGGTAGAGGCCGACCCTGGTCGGCGCCGTTCCCTCCACGCATGGCGTGGATCTACTGCCATTGGGTGCGGTGGGTGCCGGCCTTGGCCGGCACCGCTCCATTACCCCTTCACGCACAACACCTGGTGCAGGGTGTGCACCACGTCGACCAGGTCCAGCTGCGCGGCCATCACATCGTCGATCGACTTATACGCGGCCGGTGACTCGTCCAGTACGCCGCTGTCCTTGCGGCATTCCACGTGCGCGGTGGCCTCGCGGTGCTGGGCCAGCGTGATCTGCTGGCGCGCGGCGCCACGGCTCATCACCCGGCCGGCACCGTGGCTGCAGCTGTGGAAGCTGTCCGCGTTGCCCTTGCCACGCACGATGTAGCTGCGCGTGCCCATGCTGCCGGGAATGATGCCCAGCTCACCTTCGCGGGCACTGACGGCTCCCTTCCGGGTCACCAGCAGCTCCTGCCCGTGGTGCGTTTCCTTCTGCACGTAGTTGTGGTGGCAGTTCACCGCCATCGCCGCCAGCTGGAACTTCGGCAGCCGGTGGCGCATCTCGGCCAGCACGCGCGACATCATCGCCTCGCGGTTCTGCCGGGCGTAGTCCTGTGCCCACGACACGGCTTCGACGTAGTCATCGAACAGCGGCTCGCCTTCCATGAAGAAGGCCAGGTCCTTGTCCGGCAGGTGGAAGCCGAGCACGCGCCGGGCCAGTTCCTCGCGCGCCTTCTCGATGAAGTAGGTACCGATCAGGTTGCCGGTACCGCGCGACCCGCTGTGCAGCATCACCCACACCGTGTCGGTCTCGTCCAGGCACAGTTCGATGAAGTGGTTGCCACCACCCAGTGTCCCGAGCTGGCGGTCGAGCTTGTCGGTGCGGATCCTGCGGTGCCTGTCCTTGATCTTCTCCAGGCCGGCGGCCAGCCCGGACTGCACCAGGCGGGTATGGATGCTGTCGGGCATGCGCTGATGCTCGCCGCCGCGCCCGTTGCCGACCGGGATGCTGCGCTCGATGCTGTTGCGCAGCTGCCGCAGGTCATCGGGCAGGTCGTTGGCGCGCAGCGTGGTGCGCACGGCCGCCATGCCGCAGCCGATGTCGACGCCGACTGCGGCCGGGATGATCGCACCGCGGGTCGGGATCACCGAGCCGACGGTCGCGCCCTTGCCCAGGTGCACGTCCGGCATCACCGCCACCCACGGCCCGACGAACGGGATCGCGGCGATGTTGCGCAGCTGCTCATGCGCCTGCGCTTCCAGTGGCACGCCGTTGACCCAGCCCTTGATCGGCGTGCTGCCCTCGGCATGCAGCCATTGATAATTGTGTTGAGTGTCCATGTCTCCGTGTATGTCCTTGATGGGCCGGCGGCGCGTCCCTGCGCCGCCGCGACCCCCTACCTGATCGTCACCAGCTGCTTCAGCACGCCATCCAGGCCGCCGAACACGGTGAGCGTGTCGATCTTCTCGGTGACCTTCTCCAGCGCCTCCAGCTCCTTCAGGCGCATCAGCACCGGGTTGTCCTCGATCAGCTTTGCGGTGTTGAGCTGCGAACGCGTGGCGTTGGCCTCCTCGCGGCGACGGATCACGCTGGCCTGGGCCTGCTTCTCGGCCAGCACCACGCCGTTGAGGATCTCCTTCATCTCGCCCGGCAGGATCACGTCCTTGATGCCGACGCCGAGCAAGCGCACGCCGTGGCCCTCGATCGCCGCCTGCACATGGGCGGCGATCTCACCGTCCAGTGCTGCCTTGTCGCCCAGCAGCTCGTCCAGGCTGCGCGCGGCAATCGCCTGGCGCAGGCCGAACTGCAGCTGCCGATAGATGAATTCATCGGCATTGCTGAGCGTGCGGTGTGCACGCACCGGGTCGACCACCTGCACGGTCGCGGCCAGGTTCACGCGCAGGGTCACCTTGTCGCGGCTGAGCAGCTCCTGGCCGGATACGTCCAGCGACCGCGCACGCAGCTCCACACGCTCCACCGACACGTTGCCGTTGAAGTTCCAGAACGCGTGCAGGCCGGCGTCCAGCGTCTGCCGCAGCGTGCCATCGATGAACAGGAGGCCCACCGACTCGCTCGGCACGCTGCTGATCACCGCCACACGCGGCAGCACGCCCAGCTGGCCCAGGCGCTGCTGCACGTCCGCCGGAATGCGCGGCTCGTCACCCAGCGCCATCACGCGCACCTGGGTGTCGACCGAACCGCGCCAGTACAGGCGACGGCTGCCCGGCGGCAGCACTTCATCGATGCGGCCATTGCGCAGCAACAGGCCAACTTCGCTGGCGCCGACGTTGGCCAGCACGAAGTGCGTCTCCAACCGCGCGCCCAGTGCCTCGATCAGGCTGTCCTGGTCGCTGCCGGTGTAGGCCGCGCCCTTCGATGCGGTGTGGATGTCTACCTGCGGGCGGCCGCCGAACAGCGACAGGCGGTGCACGCCCGGCAGCAGGATCTGCTGGAAACGACGGTTGCGATACACCAGGCCGCGCTCGCCGTCGCCGATCACGACCTTGATGGTCCAGAACATGGGAGTCTCTCCTTGTATGGCTCTGGTGGTTCGACCCGTTGCGGATGAATCGCCAAGACCCGGGTCGATCAGGTCGTGGCGAGGCCGCCTGCACACCACGTGCAGGCAGCGGAAGAGGGCGGCCATCGGCGGACGGTCCGCGCGCGGAGCCTTCGGTGCACCGGCAGTGCTGCCATCGTCGTTCCCGGCAGGCAGCACCGGGGCGGAACGTGGCTGGCAGTGACGGCGGGCCGAGGCCCGGCGTGCGGTCCGTTGCCTTCCAGGCCCCGCCCGAAGGCGATGGCGGTGGACGGCGACGATGGCCGCTGGGGCTTGCGCCCCGGGTGTTGCTTCAAGTCATGACGTGACAGGTCATGTGGTTGGAGTGGGAATCGAACCCACGACAGACGGAATCAGGATCCGTTGCTCTACCCGACTGAGCTATCCAGTGGTGAACCGCGCGGAATCGAACCGCGTACCGGCGAACCGGCGCCTGCCTCCAGCAGGCGATCCAGGCGATGGCTTGTCCGCGACCGCCGGCATACGCCACGGCAACGCCGCGCGCACCAGCCCGTGGTGGAAACGGGACCGTTGGAGAATCGAGGGTGCAGGCCACCGACATTATCGGCGAGCGATAATGTTTGGGTGCGATGCAGATAATGTCCAGGCGTTGCCATGCACGCGGAGAAAATCCTCCGGCGCGGCAGAAAAACCTGGATCAGTGAGCGGCGGGTCGCCGCGCGGGGTGCAGTTCTGGCATCGCGGGTCCTTGTGCCGACGCAAACGAAAACGCCCCCGGGACTTGCGTTCCGAGGGCGTCGTCAGGCCTCGGAGATCGGGGTGGCCGATCTCCGCAGGGCGGGTATCAGGCCGTTGTCAGCTGGTCTTCCTTGCCGAACGCGCGCGCCGGCCGGTCCATGCGCAGGCATGGCAGCAGTTTGGCGATGGCGAAGGAATGCGCGTTCAAGGGAAGTTTCCAGTGGGTGTTGAAACGAGGTGCGCACGATAAACCACGATTTAGTCGCGCGCAACCATTTTGTTGAATTATTTTCTTCGATGTACGTGTCATGCCGGCCAGCGGCCGGCACTACCGGGTCTCATGATTCGGCGCTGGCGGCATCCAGCTGCGCGACATCCTGCACGCTCAGCGATACGTTGGCTGCGGCCAGCAGGTCGTGCAGCTGTTCGACGCTGGTGGCGCTGACGATCGGCGCGGTGATCGACGGCCGCGCGATCTGCCAGGCCAGTGCGATCTGCGCAGCGCTGGCGCTGTGCTTGCTGGCTACGTCATCCAGCGCCTGCAGGATGCGCAGGCCGCGCGGGTTCAGATAGCGCTTCACCACCGTCTCGCCACGTGCCGGGCTCTTGGCTGCATCGGCCGGCGTGCGGTACTTGCCGCTGAGGAAGCCACTGGCCAGCGCGTAGTAGCCGATCACACCGATCTGCTCGCGCTGCACCAGCGGTTCCAGCTCCCTTTCGTAGCCGGCGCGGTCGTACAGGTTGTACTCCGGCTGCAGGGTTTCGTAACGCGGCAACTTGTAGTCGGTGGACACCTTCAGCGCATCGGCCAGGCGCGTGGCGCTGTAGTTGGAAGCACCGATCGCACGCACCTTGCCGGCCTCGATCAGGCGGCCGAACGCAGCCAGCGTGGCTTCCAGCGGCGTCGACTCGTCATCCTCGTGGGCCTGGTAAAGATCGATCACGTCGGTCTGCAGCCGGCGCAGCGAATCCTCGACCGCCGCATTGATGTTGTCCGGGGTCAGGCCAGGGCGTTCGGCCCACTTGGCCACCTTGGTTGCCAGCACCACCTTGTCGCGCTTGCCGCTGCGGGCAAGCCACTTGCCGATCAGCGTCTCCGATTCGCCGCCGACATTGCCCGGCACCCAGGCCGAGTACACATCGGCGGTGTCGACCAGGTTGAAGCCGGCATCGACGAAGGCATCGAGCAGGGCGAAGCTGGCCTTCTCATCGGCGCTCCAGCCGAACACGTTGCCACCGAAGGCGAGCGGACGTACATGAAGGCCGGAACGGCCCAGTTCGCGGGTTGCCGTCATGGGCACGGACTCCTTGGGGGAAGTGTTCCAGAATAGAACGCGATGTGTGACCGTGCTGCGGCGACGACCACAAAACAGTGTTCCGCGACGCGCACGCCGCTAACGTTTTGTGAACACCTGGGACGCTGCGACTGCTAGTCTCGCCGCATCTTCCGCTGGAGTCGCCCCGATGATGCCTGCTTCGTCCCTGCGTGGTTGCCGCCTGCTGCTTGCTTCGGCCCTGCTTGCTGCTGTTCCCGCGTTCGCCGCACCGGCCACGGTGGCACCGGCGAAGATCGAGGTCTTGCCGGCCATCGACGCGGCGGTAAAGGCGCCCACCCGCGATGCCAACAACGTCAAGCGCGATGGCTTCCGCCATCCGGCGCAGACGCTGTCGTTCTTCAAGGTGGCACCGGAAAAGACCGTCATCGAGATCACCCCCGGCAACGGCTGGTATTCGGAAATCCTGGCGCCGCTGCTGCATGACAAGGGCCATTACGTCGCTGCGGTGGTCGATCCGATGGCGGTGCCCGAAGGCCGTGGCCGTGACTACCAGCAGCGCAGCCGCGACAGCCTGGAAAAGAAGTACGCCGGCGCGCCGGCACAGTTCGGCAAGACCGCCGTGGTGGCCTACGATCCGGCCAAGCCGGTGTTCGGCCCGGCCAATTCAGCCGACGTGGTGCTGACCTTCCGCAACGTGCACAACTGGCGCAAGGCCGGCCAGGCGCAGGGCATGTTCCAGGGCTTCTTCAACGTGCTCAAGCCGGGTGGCGTGCTGGGCGTGGTCGAGCATCGCGCCAAGACCGACGTGGCCGACGACGATGACACCGGCTATGTCGGCCAGCAGCAGGTGATCGCGATGGCCGAGGCCGCCGGTTTCAAGCTGGACGCGCGCAGCGAGGTCAACGCCAACCCGCGCGACACCAAGGACCACCCCAATGGCGTGTGGACGCTGCCTCCGACCAACCAGCACGACAAGGCCGATGATGCGAAGTACCAGGCGATCGGCGAAAGCGACCGCATGACCCTGCGTTTCATCAAGCCGTAAGCCGGCACGCCGTAGCGCCAGCGCGGAGTGCCCCGTAGAGCCGAGCCGATGCTCGGCTCATTGCGCGCAGCGCGACGGAGCACAACAGCAGCCGAGCGTGGGCAATGCCGGCCGTCCTGACCGGCACCCTTCGGACCGTCGCACGCGACGTTGGCAGCGGCTCCTGCCGCTGCCTCCGGTTCTACAGTTGCCTGGGCGCGAGGCGTGGGACAATGCCCCACCCGCCGCCCGCCGTGCCTGCAATGCTGATCGCCTTCAACAAGCCCTTCAACGTGCTCTGCCAGTTCACCGACCGCAGCGTGCCGCCGCGGCCGACCCTGGCCGGATTCGGCCTGCCGCCGCGCGTGTATGCCGCCGGCCGCCTGGACCATGACAGCGAGGGCCTGCTGCTGCTGACCGACAACGGCACGCTGGCGCACAAGCTCACCGACCCCAGGCACAAGGCCGACAAGACCTACTGGGTGCAGGTGGAAGGCACGCCCAGTGACGAGCAGCTGCAACAGCTGCGCGATGGCGTTGTGCTCAACGATGGGCCGACCCTGCCGGCGAAGATCGAGCGCCTCGACCCGGCGCCGACGCTGTGGACGCGCGATCCGCCGGTACGCTTCCGCAAGACCGTGCCGGACAGCTGGTTGGCGATCACGATCCGCGAAGGCCGCAACCGCCAGGTGCGGCGGATGACAGCGGCAGTGAACCTGCCGACGTTGCGGCTGGTGCGGGTGTCGATGGGACCGTACCGGCTGGAGGACCTGCAGCCCGGACAGTGGCGGCAGATCGGTTGAAACAGAAAGGGCCGGAGGCCTCGCGGCATCCGGCCCTCATGGAGTGCCTTGGGGTCAGAGCCCTTCCTGTGGAAGGGATCCGACCCCGGCAGGCTCAGGCGTCGCTGCCGATATCGCTGTGCTCGTCCACGACGGTGTCGTTGCGGCGGTCACGCGCGCTGATGCGCTGCGCCTGCCCATTCACCACGTGGCCATTGGCAGCCTTCTTCTTCTGCTGCTTGCGGTACAGCGCATAGCCGAGCAGGCCGACACCCACCGCAGCAGCGGCCACGGCCACTGCGGGATTGCGGCGCACGAACTTGGTGGCGACCTTGCCGCCGGTCTTCACTGCGCCGAGGGCGGCGCCGGTCTTGATCCAATCCGCGTTGCGCAGGCTGCCACCGGCGCTCTTCAGGCCATCGCCGGCGGTGTGGGCCAGCTCCAGGGCGCGCTCCAGAGCGCGGTCGGTGATTACGGTCAGCTTGCTCATGCGGGGGTCCTTTGCCTCGGGTCGAAGTCCAGTGTCGCGCGTTGCCCGTAAACGGTATGTCAGTCGGGGACGCACGTGGTGTGACTCTACCGCAGCCATTCAGGATCAGGCAGGGTCCCAAACCGGTAGCCGGCCGCTGGCCGGCAGTCCCGGAGCACCTTGTGGAATGCATTGCCGGCCAGCGGCCGGCACTACCCGTCAGGTTCCACGCGGCTTGGCGCGGTGCGTGGCTGTCGCGGTCCACGGATCGTCCGGCCACGGATGGCGCGGGTAGCGCCCCTTCATTTCCTTTTTCACTTCGGCGTAGGTGCTTTCCCAGAAGTTGCGCAGGTCCTGGGTGACCTGCAGCGGGCGGCCGCCGGGGGAGAGCAGGTGCAGGGTCAGCGGCACGCGGCCATCGGCGATGCGCGGCGTGTCGGCCAGGCCGAACAGTTCCTGCAGCTTCACCGCCAGTACTGGCGGCAGCGGGTCACCACTCTCGCTGTCCAGCGCATAGGTGATCGGCCGCTCCAGTCCGGACGGCACCGTGATGCGGGTCGGCGCATGACGCTCGACCAGCTGCCGCTGCGACCACTCCAGCGGCGACTTCAGTGCCTCACCGAAGCTGGATTCGTCCAGCGCATCCAGACGGCTCTTGCCGGCAAACGCGGGTTGCAGCCACTGCGCACGGTTGGCCAGCAGCGCCGCGTCGCTGCAGTCGGGCAGGTCCAGCTCCGGCATCCAGCGCCGTAGTGACTCGACGCGCGCCTGCCACTGGCGCAGGCCCTCGGTCCACGGCAGCGCCTGCAGACCGAGTTCAGCCACCGCGTCGGTCAGTGCCTGCGCGGCGTGCTGCGGATCGACCCGGCCGGCCGAGCGGCTGTCCAGCACGATGCGGTCGAAACGGGTCTCGCGCAGCGCCACCAGGGCGCGTCGTTCGCTGTCCCAGCGCACCACGTCTTCAGTGACGAAGCGCTCCGGCCACGCCTTGCGCAGCCGATCCTCGTCCACCGGTGCGGCGCGCAGCAGCAGTGCATCGCGCGCCTCGAAGCGCAGTTCGCTGGCCACCAGCCACGGCTCACCGCGCAGGTCGCTCAGCTCGTGCAGGCGCGCGCTGCGGCCATTGGCCAGCAGGTAGCGCAGAGGATCGCTGGGATGCTGGAAGCCAATCCGGTCAGGGAAGGCATGAGCGAGCAGGTCGCCCAGCTCATGGGCCTCGATGCTGGCCGGCGGCGTGGCTTCGCAGCGCAGGCGGCGACGCCACTGCTTGGCGGCGGCATCGATCGCGGCCAGCCCGCTGCGGTTGGCATCGCCCGGTGTGCGGCCATTGCGGAACGCGGCCAGTGCGCGCCAGCGGGCCGCCAGCGCGTCGCCGCCCTGGCGCAACGGGTCGCGCGCCTCCAGCAGCGCGGCCAGATCGGCGGCCAGCGCCTGGGCGCGGGCATCGGGCGCTGCCAGCAGCATCGCCGCCATCCGTGGATGCGTGCCCAGCGCCAGCACACGTCGGCCCAGTTCGGTGATCGCGCCACTGCTGGACAAGGCGCCGAGCCGTTGCAGCAGTTCGCGCGCCGCGCCCATCGGACCCGCCGGGGGCGGATCGAGGAAGCGCAGATCGCTGCTGCCCCAGGCCGCCAGCTCCAGTGCCAGTCCGGCCAGTTCCACCTGGTCGATCTCGGCGCGGCGCTGCGGTTCCAGCCGCTGCGACTGGGGCCACAGCCGCCAGGCCACGCCCTCGGCGACGCGGCCGGCGCGGCCCGCGCGCTGGTCGGCCGATGCCTGCGCGATGGCCACCACGTCCAGCCGGGTGAAACCACTGTTGGGGTCGTAGCGCGGTTCGCGTGCCTGGCCGCTGTCGATCACCACGCGCACGCCGGGCAACGTCACCGACGACTCGGCGACGTTGGTCGCCAGCACCACGCGACGGCGGCCATCGCTGGCCGCCTGCAGTACGCGCGCCTGCTGTTCCACCGGCAGTTCACCGTGCAGGGCCAGGACCTCGACATCGCCATTGAGCGATTCCTGCAGGCCCGCCTGCACCCGTGCGATCTCGCGCTGGCCGGGCAGGAACACCAGCAGGTCACCGGGGTGCTCGGCCAGGGCCTGCTGCACAGCGCGCCGCACCTGCAGCTCGAGTGCTTCATCGCGGCGCGCCGGGAAGTGGCTGATCGCCACCGGATAACTGCGGCCTTCGCTGCTCAACCGCGGTGCATCGAGGAAGCGCGCCAGCCGCTCCCCGTCCAACGTGGCCGACATCACCACCAGGCGCAGGTCGTCACGCAGCTGCGCCTGCACGTCCAGCGCCAGCGCCAGCCCGAGGTCGCCACTGAGGTGGCGTTCGTGGAACTCGTCGAACAGGATTGCCCCGACCTCTTCCAGCATCGGGTCGTCCTGCAGCATGCGGGTCAGGATGCCTTCGGTGACGACTTCGATGCGCGTGCGTGACGAGATCCTGTTCTCGAAGCGGATGCGGTAGCCGACCGTGCCGCCGACGTCCTCGCCGAGTTGTCGCGCCATGAACAGCGCCGCGCTGCGTGCGGCGACCCGGCGCGGTTCCAGCAGGATGATCTTGCGGCCCTGCAGCCACGGTGCGTCGAGCAGGGCCAGTGGCACCTGGGTGGTCTTGCCGGCACCGGGCGGGGCCTCCAGCACCAGTCGCGACTGTGCGGCCAGGTGCTGCTGGATCTGCGGCAGCAGCGGGGAAATCGGGAAGAGCGGGGCGGTCATGTGCAAAGGATAAGGGGCCACGGCGGGCCCAGGTACAATGCGCGGGCACTTTTCCCCCACGATGACCATGCACCTGATCGATATCGGCGCCAACCTGACCCACGACTCCTTCGACCGCGACCGCGACGCCGTGCTGGACCGCGCGCGCCAGGCCGGCGTGGTGCAGATGGTCATCACCGGCGCCAGCCGCGAGCACTCGCCGTTGGCGGTGCAGCTGGCCCAGCAGCATCCGGGCTTCCTGTACGCCACCGCCGGCGTGCACCCGCATCACGCGGTGGAGTACACCGAGGAATGCGATGCCGAGATGCGCGCGCTGCATGCCCACCCGGAAGTGGTGGCGGTGGGTGAGTGCGGGTTGGACTACTTCCGTGATTTCTCGCCGCGCCCGGCCCAGCACCGCGCGTTCGAGCGCCAGCTGCAGCTGGCGGCAGACAACGGCAAGCCACTGTTCCTGCACCAGCGCGACGCGCACGCCGATTTCATGGCGCAGATGAAGAATTTCGAAGGTCGCATCGGCCCGGCGGTGGTGCATTGCTTCACCGGCGAACGCGATGAGCTGTTCGATTATCTGGACCAGGATTGGTACATCGGCATCACCGGCTGGCTGTGCGACGAGCGCCGTGGCGCGCACCTGCGCGAACTGGTGAAGAACATCCCGGCCAACCGCCTGATGATCGAGACCGACGCGCCGTACCTGCTGCCGCGCACGCTGAAGCCGATGCCGAAGGACCGGCGCAACGAGCCGATGTTCCTGTCGCACATCGTGGAAGAGCTGGCACGTGACCGTGGCGAGGACGTTGCGGTGACCGCGGCCAATGCCACGGCGGCCGCCCGCGCGTTCTTCCGCCTGCCCGACGCGGGTTGATCCGTGGAGCCGAGCCCATGCTCGGCTTATCGCGCGCAGCGCGAAAGACGCAAAGAGCAGCCGAGCATGGGCTCGGCTCTACAAAGCGCTGTCCGGTAGCGCCGGGCCATGCCCGGCGAGCGAAGCGGCAAGGTCCGTCAGGCCTTCACGGTAACTCGGGAAGCGCGGCTGCCACCCCAGCGCTTCACGCGTGCCACGGCTGTCGATGCGCTTGTTGCTCTCGTAGAAGCGCCGCAGCGTCGGGCTCAGTGCCGGGTCATCCCAGGCCACGGCGGGCGGCAGCGCAAACCCACCCAGCTGCGCAGCGAAGGCCAGCACATCCTGTGGCGGTGCCGGTTCGTCGTCGCTGGGCAGGTACAGGCCCTTGTGCGTCGGTCGCTGCATTGCGGCGATGACGACGGTTGCCAGGTCATCCACGTGCAGTCGGTTGAACACCTGGCCCGGGCGAACCACGTGGCGTGCACGGCCCAGCGCCAACTGCACCAGCGCATTGCGACCCGGCCCGTACAGGCCGGGCAGGCGGAACACCGCCGAGGCGATGCCGCGTTGTCCGGCCAGTGCACGCCACTGGGCTTCCGCGAGCAGGCGCTGCACGCCAGCCGCTTCAGTGGCGTCGGCCGCGCTGCGCTCGTCGATCCAACCGCCGGCGCGGTCGGCATACACCGAGGCCGACGACAGATAGCCGACCCAGCGCAATGCCGGGCTGGCCTGCAGCGCGGGCAGCAGCAGGCGCAGTGCCGGGTCCCCTTCAGCATCCGGTGGCACGCTGCACAGCACGGCATCGGCCTGTGCGATCTCATCGAGCAGGGCAGGCGACGGTGGCGTGTCGGCGTGCAGCTGATGCCGCGGCAGGCCATCGTCCGGCGCGAACGAGGGATCGCGCACCGTGCCGGCCACGCCTACGCCGTGCGCCTGCAGCTGCGCGGCCAGCACGCGTCCGCTCCAGCCCAGCCCGAGAATCAGTACCCGCGCGGGCAACGGGCTGGCCTGCAAGGCGGTACTCACGCGACCCGCAGTGCCTGGTAGGCCTGCAGGCTGCTGTAGGCAACCTGCAGCAGCAGGGCTTCCTGATCAGCCCTGCGCGCACGCACCAGCATGTCGCCAACAATCTGTTCGGCCTCCACCTGCTGGCCGGCCTCCAGATCGCGCAGCATCGAGGCCTTCAACGCCGAGCCGGCCTGGGTCAGCGTGCCGCGCGCAGTGTCCTGCGCTGCCTCCGGAACCGGTTCACCGGCGGCTTCGGCGACGGCCAGGCACTCGTCGTAAAGGCCACGTACGATCGCTTCGCCATCATCGGTGGCGACGATGGTGCCGATATCCGCGCGCAGCAGGCAGGTGGCCGCGGCCAGCGCGGTCAGGAAGGTGTACTTGATCCACTGTTCCTGGCCGATACGTTCGCTGGCAAGGTGATCAAGGTTGGCCTTCGCGCAGACCGCAGCCAAGGCGCGCACGCGCGCGGAGATCGCGCCGCCGTCGCGCTCGCCGAAGGTGAGCTTGGCCGGCTTGCCCAGATGCAGCACCGCGCCATCGGGCGCCTTGGTGGCGCTGATGAAGCACAGGCCGCCGAGCACCGCGTCGCGGCCAAAGCGCATATCCAGTGCGTTGTAGTGGTGCAGGCCGTTGAGGATCGGCAGCACGGTGGTGTTCGCTCCGACTGCCGGGGCGATGGCATCGATCGAACTGTCCAGGTCGTAGGCCTTGCAGCTGAGGATGACCAGATCGAAGGGCTTCTGCGCGGCCAGTGCGGGCAGTGCATCAGCCGTGACGTGCTGAACCGGGAAACGCGCATCACCCAGTGGGCTGCGGATGACCAGGCCATCATGGTCCAGCTGCGCGGCGCGCGCGGGGCGCACGAGGAAGGTCACGTCCACGCCGGCCTGGGCCAGGCGGCCACCGAAGTAACCGCCGGTGCCGCCGGCGCCGAGGATCAGGATGCGCATTGCACGTTCACCGTTTTCTGGGGGGAATCAGAACTGCGATTGTGCCGGAGATTGCTGGCGAAAAAGAGCCGAGCGTAGGCTCGGCTCTACAGGCTGCTGCATCCACGCATGGCGTGGATCTGGTGTTGCCGGCCAGCGGCCGGCACTACCACGCAGGTCTCAGCTGCGCATGCCCACGCCACGGCGCAGCAGCCACAGGGCCAGCGCCGTCAGCACCACCACGAAACCGATCATCAGGCCGTAGGCCACCGGCAGCGGCACATCGCTGCTGCCCAGCAGGCCATAGCGGAACGCATTGACCATGTAGAAGATCGGGTTCGCGTGCGTGGCCGCTTCGGCCCAGCCTGGCAGCAGCTTCACCGAATAGAACACGCCACCCAGGTAGGTCAGCGGGGTCAGGATGAAGGTCGGCACGATCGCCACGTCGTCGAATTTCTTCGCGTACACCGCATTGATGAAGCCGGCCAGCGAGAAGATCGTTGCGCCCAGCAGCACCGTGGTCAGCGTCACCAGCGGGTGCGGGATGCGCACCGGGGTGAAGAACATGGCGATGATCAGCACGATCACGCCCACCATCAGGCCGCGCAGCACGGCGCCGGCCACGTAGCCCCACAGGATCACCCAGTTCGGCATCGGGCTGACCAGCAGCTCTTCGACGTGGCGGCCGAACTTGGCGCCGAAGAACGAGGAACTGATGTTGCCGTAGCTGTTCTGGATCACGCTCATCATCACCAGGCCCGGTACGATGAACTGCATGTAGGTGTAGCCACCCATGTCACCCACGCGCGACCCGATGAGGTTGCCGAAGATCAGGAAGTACAGGGTCATGGTGATCGCCGGCGGCACCAGGGTCTGGCCCCAGATGCGCATGATGCGGGCGACTTCTCGGCGCACGATGGTCATCAGCGCGATGCGGTTGCGCTGGCCGTCGGTCAGCTCGGTGGTGCTCATGCAGGCTTCTCCATGTTGCCGGTGAGGCGCACGAACAGCTCCTCCAGGCGGTTGCTCTTGGTACGCATCGAACGCACGCGGATACCCGCCTCGTTCAGCGTGGCGAACACGCGGTTGAGGTCCATCGCGCGTGGCATGTCGATGTCCAGCGTGTGCGGATCCGGCGCGGTCAGCGTCGCGCCCTCGATCACCGGCAGCTGTGCCGGCAGGTCACCGTCGATGTCCAGCAGGAAGCCTTCCACGTCCAGCTTGGCCAGCAGGGTGCGCATCGGCCCCTGCTCGACGATCTGGCCATGGTTGATGATCGCCAGGTGGCGGCACAGGTACTCGGCCTCTTCCAGGTAGTGGGTGGTGAGGATGATCGTGGTGCCGGCACCGTTGATCTCCTTCAGCACGCGCCACATGTCGCGGCGGATCTCGATGTCCACGCCGGCGGTGGGTTCGTCCAGGATCAGCAGCCGCGGGCGGGTCATCATCGCGCGGGCGATCATCAGCCGGCGCTTCATGCCGCCGGACAGCGTGCGGCTCATCACCTGCGCCTTTTCCCACAGGTGTGCGCGCTTCAGCTCTTCCTCGGCGCGCTTTTCGGCTTCCTCGCGCGGCACGCCGTAGAAACCGGCGTAGTTCACCAGGATGTCGAAGGGCTTCTCGAACAGGTTGAAGTTGATTTCCTGCGGCACCAGGCCGATCAGGCGCATGGTGGCGCTGCGGTTGCGCACCAGGTCGCTGCCGAACACTTCCACCTGGCCCTCGCTGAGGTTGACCAGGGAGCTGATGATGCCGATCAGGGTCGACTTGCCGGCCCCGTTGGGGCCGAGCAGGGCGAAGAAGTCGCCCGGGGCCACTTCCAGGGAAACGCCCTTCAGGGCCTGGGTGCCGTTGTCATAGGTCTTGCGCAGGTCGCGCACGCGCAGGGCGGGCGCCGTATCGTTCTGGGATGCCAAGCTCGAAGCCTTCGCGCCCATGGGCTGGCGCTGGAGAGGGGCGGGGAGGGGCTATTATAGAAGACCCCGAGGGCTTGCCCCGGCTACACACTGTCCCGAAAAGTCGTGCCTGTTCAATTCCCCCTCAAGCTGGTCGGCTGCCGCATGCTGGCCCCGACCGTCGGCCATTACCAGTTCGTGCGTGACGATGGGCAGCCGCTGGATTTCCAGCCCGGCCAGTTCATCCAGGTCCATTTCAGCTACGCCGACGGCACCGAAACCAAGCGCAGCTACTCGCTGGCGACCATCCACGACCATGCGCTGGGCCCGGGCGAGGCGGTGGACATCGCGGTCAGTTTCGTGCCCGGTGGCGCCGCCACGGCCCTGTTCGAGGCATTGGAGCAGGGCAGCCAGATCAGTGCGTCCGGCCCCTATGGCCGGTTCTGCCTGAATCCCGGTGACCACAACGCCCGTTACCTGCTGATCGCCACCGGTACCGGCGTTACCCCGTACCGCTCGATGCTGCCGCTGCTGGAGAAGGCCATGGCCGAACGCGGCGTGCAGATCGTGCTGCTGCAGGGCGCGCGCAGCCCGGGCGAGCTGCTGTACAGCGAAGATTTCTACAGCTTCGCCGAAAAACACGCGAACTTCCGCTATGTTCCGTGCCTGTCGCGTGAACTCCCGGCTGATCCGCACCCGGACGTACAGCACGGCTACGTGCAGCAGGCGCTGGCCGGCTTCACGCCGGACCCGGCCACCGACATCGCCTACCTGTGCGGCAACCCGGACATGGTCGATGCCTGCGCCGAGCTGCTGAAGGCCGCCGGCCTGGGCAACCCGCAGATCCGCCGCGAGAAGTACGTCAGCAGCAAGTAAGTCAGGGTAGTGCCGGCCGCTGGCCGGCAACTCCAAGAACCGGAGGCGGTGCCACGCCGCCCCCGGTCGCCTGCCTCAGTACGCGACCCAGGCATCGCGCCAGGCGAAACCGGTGCCCGGGCGATAGGCATCGGCGTTGATGTTGCACCACGCGCCTTCCGGGAACGGGCGGCAGGCATACAGCTTGCCGTCGGTGCCCTTGACCACGGTTTCGCCCGGCGTGTAGCTGCCGATACCGGCCGGATACACGAAGTCGTAGTCGTCACCCGGCGGCGGATCGACCGGATCGACCGGGCCCGGCAGGCGGGTATCGATCTGGAACAGGTTGCCCGGCTTCAGGTAGACGCGGTTCTCGGTGGCCGAGGCGACCGGCGTGATCACGCCGTTCCTCATTACGCCCACACGCGCCTGCTGTGCACTGGCGTTGACCTTGCGGGCCAGCGCCAGCGGCCACTGGTTCGCAGCGGTCTGGCCTGCGGCCAGAGTGATCTCCGGACGCTCCAGATCATTGCCCTGGGCGTTGAACACGCGCAGCGTCAGGGTGGTGCCTTCTTCCAATGCACCGCGGGCGGTGACCGGGCCGGCGTCCTGCCACTGCGGCGGCGGTTCAACGCCACCACCGCCTTCGAAGCGCACATCCGCGCAGGTATAGAACGCTTCACCGGAATCCGAGCGCTGCCAGGTGTTGTAGATGATGTGCTGGCCGCTGCGCTTGGGCAGCGGGCAATCCAGCTTGTAGACGTCGCCGGAGACCGGCACGTTGCCCAGCGTGCAGAATTCCTGCAGGTCGGCCCAGCGCAGCGGGCTGCCCGGCTGCCAGCCGTCGCGGGTGACGTAGAACTTCCACTCGCGGGTAGCATGCGGGGCCGGTGCCTTGAACTCGAAGGTGTAGCGCCCGCGCGAATCGGCGCGGATCGGCGAGGTCGGCCAGTCACTGCGGTTCAGATCGAGGCCGCGGTACTTGCTGTTGCCGCCGCTGCACAACTCGCCATCTGGAACCACCGCTTGATGGTTGCCGTTGGCGTTGGCCTGGTTGACACCGGCCCAGTCGTAGAACGGCTGGGCGCCGCCGATGGCCTTGGCGGCGGCGCAGGCCGGGTTGGTCGGATTTTCGGGATTGCCCTGGTAACAGGCATAGACACGGCTGGCGGGTTTGGACAGGGTGCCGTGGGCGAACGCGCTGCCAGAGGTGGCAATGCCTGCGATCACAGACAGCGCGAAGACAGTCCGGTGTGACAGATGCATGGAGATCTCCTGTGGGTGGTGAAACCCCGCGAAGTCTCGGCATCCCGCCCGCCCGCATCCATCGGATTACGTTGAAAAAAGCATCGCGTGGTTGCATATGGGAACGGCTTCACACTCACGCGCTGTCGCGTCTCACGCTATGCAGGGAACGGCGCTCTGCCACCGTTCCCTGTACCCGGTCTCAGTATGCAATCCAAGCATCGCGCCATGCACTGCCCACACCGGGGCGATATGCCTCGGCATTGACGTTGCACCACGCACCTTCCGGGAACGGGCGGCAGGCGTACAGCGTGCCGTCGGCACCCTTCACCACGGTCTGGCCGGGGATGTAGCTGCCGATGCCCGCCGGGTACACGTGGTCGAAATCACCGCCCGGTGACGGCGTGCCCGCGTCCGGTACCTGGGTGTCGAGCTGGAAGCGGTTGCCGTCCTTCAGGTACACCCGGTTGTCGGTGGCCGAGGCGGCCGGCGTGATCACGCCGTTGCTGAGCACGCCCACGCGTGCGTGCTGCGCACTGGCGTTGACCTTGCGTGCCAGTACCAGCGGCCACTGTGCGGCGGCAGTCTGGCCGCTGGTCAGCGTGGCTTCCACGCGTTCGACATCATTGCCGTTGGCATTGAACACGCGCAGCGCCAACGTGGTGCCTACCGGCAGCTCGCCGCGCGCGGTGACCGGGCCGGCATCCTGCCACTGCGTTGCCGGTGCCGTTCCGCCGCCGCCCTGGAAGCGCACATCCATGCAGGTATAGAACGCCTCGGTCGAATCCGAGCGCTGCCAGGTGTTGTAGATCACATGCTGGCCGCTGCGCTGCGGCAACGTGCATTGCAGCTTGTAGGTGCCATCGGCCGACAGCGGTGTATTGCCCAGCGTGCAGAACTCCTGCAGGTCGGCCCAGCGCAGCGGGCTGCCCGGCTGCCAGCCTTCGCGGGTGACGAAGAAGCGCCAGTCACGGGTGGCGTGCGGTGCGGTCGCCTTGAACACGAAGGTGAACCTGCCATTGGCATCGGGCTGGATCGGCGT
This sequence comes from Stenotrophomonas maltophilia group sp. RNC7, assembly GCF_030910085.1. Classification (NCBI taxonomy): domain Bacteria; kingdom Pseudomonadati; phylum Pseudomonadota; class Gammaproteobacteria; order Lysobacterales; family Lysobacteraceae; genus Stenotrophomonas; species Stenotrophomonas maltophilia group sp. RNC7. The sequence continues at coordinate 21,209 of NZ_JAVFVN010000444.1, forward strand.
GGTCTGCCAGTCACTGCGGTTCACATCCAGCCCGCGGAAGGTCGGGTTGTTGCCGCTGCACAGCTTGCCGTCGGGTACCACGGCCTGGTGGTTGCCATTGGCATTGGCCTGGTTGATGCCGTTCCAGTCGTAGAACGCCTGCGAACCGCCGATGGCCTTGGCGGCGGCACAGGCCGGGTTGGTCGGGTTCTCGGGGTTGCCCTGGAAACAGGCGTAGACGCGGCTGACAGGCGTGGTCATGGTGCCGTGGGCGAACGCGTTGCCGGCCAGGCACAGGCCCGCAGCCACGAACGAGGTGGCCAGCAACAGCGGTGTGGATCGGAATGACATGGCGCATCCTTGTGGTCGTCGAAAGGGAACGGTGACCGCAGGCGCTGCGCTGCGCGGCGGACTTCCGGCGGCACCACGGCGAGTATCGAGTCGCGATGCAGGCGACGGAACCATCGAAGTGCCGATCCGTGACTGCGCATGTGAAGCCCTTCCCGCAGGCTTCACGCAGGACTGAACAGATGCGCTGTATGTCACGTGATCGGCGTGGCATCGATCACGTCATGGAGATCACGCTACGCGGTCCCGGTACCCACCCGATCTGCCTGGCACGAGAAACAGCCATGCGCCGCGTTGTGCAGCTGGACGAACGCCACCGACGGGTCGGCAAACAGTGCATCCAGATGGTCGGCCACCTCGGTGCCCGCACAGACCTGGGCACCGCACATCAGCGCGGCGTGGTCATAGGCACGCATCGAAATCATCCGGCGCTGCACATACGGGGGCACCTCGCCCGGCGTCAGGACGCAACGGGTCACGCCGCGCTGCACGAAGATCGGGCCGGCGGCGCGGTACGGCGAATGCAGCGGCAGGTGGACGTGGGACAGCAGGAGCAGCTCGCTGCCAGGCGCGGGATCGCTCAGGCTGATCCGGCAGGGATGTCCGCCGTTGGCGCCGGCCCAGCGACGCTGGATGCCGAGCGCGGCGAGCGCGCTGTCGCTCATCTCGAACAGGTGCAGGAAGGGGCGATGGTCGATGCCACCGAGGTACCACGTGTGCATGGGCGTCTCCTGGGTCTGCGGCGGATTCTGCGCGTGCGCCGGCGGCCGTGCTCGCCGTTTTCAGACCCCGCATCGCCGTCGGGCCGGGGCGCTGCGGTCCGCCGCCGATGCCGCCCTGTGCCGGCCGAGGCCGAGGGGCGGGACTGCCTGGTCTGGGCGGATTCGTCATTTGCCCATCGCCGTCGGCGCGCTGCCCGTGTAAGTTGGGTCACATCTTCCGCGGCAGCCCGTCGTGGTCGACAGGAACGTCCTCCAGGGGAAACGAGCACGATGCAAAGACACCACCTCGCGCTGGCCGGGATGCTGGCCAGCCTGATGCTTGCCGGGTGCAGCCAGCCGCCGCCGGCCGACGCCGGAAGCGCCAGCGATGCACCCAGCCGCCGCTTCGGCACGATCGACTTCCAGCCCTGCACGCTGTCTACCGAAGGCGCCAGCGCCAACGTGGAGGCGCAGTGCGCCACCCTGCAGGTGCCGGAGGACCGGGCCCAGCCCGGCGGTCGCCGGATCGGCCTGCGTATCGCCTGGCTGGAATCGGGCAGCAGCGGCGCCAGCCAGCCGGACCCGGTGTTCTTCCTGGCCGGCGGCCCCGGCCAGGCGGCCAGCGAGGTGGCGGTCATCGTCGACACTGCACTGCGCCAGGTGCGCAAACAGCGCGACGTGTTCCTGATCGACCAGCGCGGCACCGGCGGCTCCAACCCGCTCAGCTGCCTGGGCGCGGACGGCAAGCCGCTGCAGGTGGACGAGGATGCCGCGCCTTCCGAGGCAGCGTTGCGCGACTACGCCCAGCGCTGTGCCGCATCGCTGCAGGGGCGTGCCGATGCGCGCTTCTACACCACCACCGAGGCGATCGCCGATCTGGATGCGGTGCGTGCGGCGCTCGGTGTGGACCAGCTCAACCTGGTTGGCGGCTCCTACGGTACCCGCGTGGCCCAGCGCTATGCCGGGGCCTACCCGCAGCACACCCGCAGCATCGTCATCGATGGCGTGGTACCGAACGAGCTGGTGGTCGGTGGCGACTTCGCGACCACCTTCGAGGATGCGATCGCCCTGCAGTCGGCGCAGTGCCGCAAGGATGCCGCGTGCAGCAAGCGTTTCCCGACCGATACCCGCGCGCAGCTGCGCAGCGTGGTCGACACCCTGCGCCGTGCACCGGTCTCGGTCGAGTATCGCGACCCGGGTACCAACGCACCCCGGCAGGATGTCCTGACGCCGGACAGCGTGGTCGGCCTTGCCTTCGCCTTCTCCTACGTGCCGCAGTATTCCTCGCTGCTGCCACTGGTGCTGGATGAAGCCGCACAGGGGCGCTATGCCCCGTTGGCATCGCTGGCGCGCGGCGCGAACCGCAGCATGGATTTCCAGATCAACCGCGGCATGCAATGGTCGGTGATCTGCAGCGAGGATGCGCCGCGCTACCACGCGCCGGCCGAGGATCCCGAACGCCTGTTCGGCAACGAAGTGGCCAGTGCGTTCTTCGCGGCCTGCCCGGTGTGGCCGCACCGTCCGGCGTCGGCAACCGATGCCGTGCCGCTGCGCAGCGACGTGCCGGCACTGCTGCTGTCCGGTGAGCTGGACCCGGTGACGCCGCCGCGCTACGCCGCACAGGTGCTCAAGGGCCTGCCCAACGGCCGTGCGCTGGTCGCCCGTGGCCAGGGCCATGGCACGTTGACCGCCGGCTGCATGCCGCGGCTGCTCGGACAGTTCATCGACAAGACCGATGCCAAGGCGCTGGATGCCGGCTGCCTGGACACGCTGAGCTACGTGCCGGCGTTCACCTCGTTCAACGGATGGGAACCATGATCGTCGCCGACAACCTGCACAAGGCCTTCGATACCCGCACGGGCCGCATCCAGGCGGTCGCCAACGTCGGCTTCCGCGCCGGGGATGGGCAGATCACCGGCCTGCTCGGCCCCAATGGTGCCGGCAAGACCACCACCATGCGCATGCTGTACACACTGATGACGCCCGACCAGGGCAGCATCACTGTCGATGGCATCGATGCCGCCCTCAATCCGGTGGAGGTGCGCCGCCACCTCGGCGTGCTGCCCGATGCGCGTGGCGTCTACAAGCGCCTGACCGCGCGCGAGAACATCGCCTACTTCGGCGAACTGCATGGCCTGTCTGCCGAGCGCATCCGCGAACGCATCGAGGTGCTGTCGCACGCGCTGGACATGGGTGACATCCTCGACCGGCAGACCGATGGCTTCTCGCAGGGCCAGCGCACCAAGACCGCGATTGCCCGCGCGCTGGTGCACGACCCCCGCAACGTCATCCTCGATGAACCGACCAATGGTCTGGACGTGATGACCACGCGCGCGCTGCGCCGCTTCCTGCTGGGCCTGCGCGATGAGGGGCGCTGCGTGATCCTGTCCAGCCACATCATGCAGGAGGTGGGGGCGTTGTGTGACCACATCGTGATCATCGCCAAGGGCACGGTGATGGCTGCCGGCAGCGCCGACGAGCTGCGTGCGCAGGCCGGCGAAGCCAACCTGGAAGATGCGTTCGTGAAACTGATCGGCAGCGAAGAGGGCCTGCACGCATGAGCATGATGTCGACCCTGATGACGGTGATGCGCAAGGAACTGCGCGACCTGTCGCGTGATCGCCGCACACTGCTGCTGACCCTGCTGTTCGGGCCGCTGTTGTACCCGGTGCTGCTGCTGGGCATGGGCAAGCTGGCCGAGAGCCGGGTGCGTACCCAGATCGAAGAGCCGTTGCAGATCCCGACCATCGGCGCCGAGAACGCGCCGAACCTGGTGCGCTTCCTCGCCGCACAGGGCCTCAATGCCGCACCGGCACCGAAAGACCTGGCCGAGGCCATCCGCACCCAGGACATCGATGTGGCGCTGCGCATCAGCGATGATTTCGGCAAGGACTGGGCCGAGGGCAAGCCGGCGCTGGTGGAGGTGATCAAGGACAGTACGCGTCGCGCGGCCGAAGTACCCAGTGCACGCCTGGAGGCGGCGCTGGCCACCTACAACGGCCAGGTCGGTGCACTGCGCCTGATGGCACGCGGCATCGACGCACAGGTGGCACGCCCGCTGGACGTGGCGCGCCAGGACCTGGCCAGTGCCGAGGCCAAGCGCGGCATGATCCTGTCGATGCTGCTGCCGGTATTGCTGACGCTGACCTCGTTCATCGGTGGCGCCTACCTGGTGATGGACGCCACCGCCGGCGAGCGCGAGCGGCAGTCGCTGGAGCCACTGCTGGCCACGCCGGGTTCGCGCAGCGCGATCGTCAGCGGCAAGATCGCCGCCGCCTGCGTGGTCGGTTTCGTGTCGCTGCTGCTGACCCTGGTCGCGTTCAAGGTGAGCGCGCAGATCGCACCCGGCAACATCGGCCGCCAGTTCAACATGAACGTCGGCTCGATGCTGCAGATGCTGCTGGTGATGTTGCCGATGCTGCTGATCGGCACCTCGCTGCTGACCTTCCTGTCGGCCGCGGCCAAGAGCATGAAGGAAGCGCAGAGCCACATGACCTGGCTGATGCTGCTGCCGATGCTGCCCGGCTACGCACTGGTGGCCTATCCGCTGAAGAGCGAGCTGTGGCAGTACGCCGTGCCGTTCCTGTCGCAGAACCAGATGCTGCTGAAAGTGATCCGCCACGAGATCATCACCCCGGCGGTCTGGGCGATCTACCTCGGCGCCAGCCTCGGCCTGGCCGCCGTGCTGTGGTTCGCCGCCGTGCGCCGCTATCACAACGAGCGCCTGGCCATCTCTGGTTGACTGCAACCGGTAGCGCCAGGCCATGCCCGGCGGATGGGGAACGAGGCCCGGTCATTCCGGGCCTCGTTGTTCTCAGGTTCGCGTTGCCTGCCAAACGGCGAAGCGCTGGGCGATCACCGGTGCCAGTCGGTCAAAGTTTTCCCAGGTATCGGCGACGTGGTACAGCGAAGGAAGATCGTCTGCCAGCAATTCGATGTAGTCATCGGGATACAGGCAGTCATCCGCTTGGTAGTACTCCAGCGTGAATGCGTTCGCTTCATCGTTGATCATTTCGTCAAGGAACTTGCCATCACACACCAGCAGGAACTGACCGGGTGTCATAGCACGCCGGGTCAAGGATTCCAGCTCCTCCTGCATGTCGTCGGCCAGTTCTTCGCCTGCCATACCCCGCAGTAGGAGCCATGCCACGTACATGCCGATATGCGTTGCACCGGCCTCGGGCGGAAGCTCGGCAGGAAAATCACCGTCGGAATGCCAGCTGGCGTCGTCGTACTTCATCTGTTCCCCTCCCGAAATCAGCAAGCAGCTTAGGTCGCAAGGAAGGATAGAGGGAGTGCTGGATACGTCAGCCCACCCTGTACCGCGCAGGCGTCACCCCCATCTCGCGCTTGAACACGGTGATGAACGCGCTCGGGGTGTCGTAGCCCATCGACAGCGCAACGCTGATCACCGGCTCGCCGGCAAGCAGGCGTGGCAGCGACAGCAGCACGCGCAGGCGCTGCCGCCAATGGCCCAGGGTCATGCCTGTTTCGGCCTGCCACCGGCGGGCGAGGCTGCGGCCGGACAGTCCGGTGGCGGCTGCCCACGCTTCGACGCTGCGAAGGTCGTCCGGCGACCGTGCCAGCGCCGCCGCGATCCGCCGCAACCGTCGATCCTGCGGTTGTGGCAAGGCAAGCGGCAAAGGCGTGCTGGCGGCGATCTCATCGGTGATCACGCCGGCCAGGCGTGCCTGCGCGGCGTCCAGCGCCTGATGTGGCCAACTCAGTGCGCGCATCATCGCCGCCTGCAACAGCACGTTCGGCTGGAAAATGCGCGGCACGGCGGGCAGCTCCAGACAGGCTTCGGCGTTGAAGTACAGGCTCCAGCCATCGAATGCCTCTGCCCCTACCAGGGCGTGAGGCAGCAAGGGCGGTATCCAGGCAACGTGCCCCGCCGGCAGCAACCAGTGCAGATCGCCGGCCTCGATCCGCAGCAGGCCGTGGTGGGCACCCAGCACTTGGCCGCGCACGTGCTGGTGGCGTGCGGTGCGGCGCCGTCCCGGCACCCGCAGCTGCGAGGCCAGGACGAGGGGACCGCCTTCGGCGTTCGCCAAAGCGGGGTCAATCAACGCGGGTGATGTCTGATCTGCCATATCCATTGGCAGTTATACGGCAGAAGTGCCGCTGGCTGGGCGGCACACTGGGCTCCCGATCCCACAGGAGCATCACCCATGCAGCCGCAGGACATCCTTCCCGACCATCAGAACGAGGTGCAGGTGAACGGCCTCACCGTGCGCAAGGGCAGCGTCGGCGCCTTCCTCGCCAGCGTCCGTGACTGGCAGGACCCCGCCAGCGATGACGCCACCCGCGCCACCGCCGAAGCCGACCTGCGTGCGCTGCTGCCGGGCCTGCATGCGCTGGGCCTGTTCCAGGTGCTGGCCGCGCGTGATCCGGCACTGCAACGCCTGATCGACAGCCTCTCCTGAAACGAACACGGCCCGGACATGCCGGGCCGTGTGGTCATTGCGGGGCGGAAACGACTTAATCCCCTCCGTCCCCTTTTCGTGGTCAGCTGCCGCCCGGGGCGAACACCAGGGTGCGGCGGGTAGTGACCGGTGCGCTGACCGGCTCGAAGCGCCAGCGCTTGACCGCGTTCATGGCCTCGCGATCGAAGACGCGCGACGGCGTTGCGCGCAGCACACGGGCGTTGGTCACCGAACCGTCGGTGCCGACGGTGATCTCCACCAGCACCTCGCCCGAGGTGCCTGCACGCAGCGCCTCGGACGGATAGCGCGGCGCCGGGGTGCTGACCGGGCGCAGGTTCGGCGCCGCAGCGGCCGCCGGTGCTGCGGCCTGGCGTGCGGCGCTGGCCTGCTGGGCGGCAGCCTGCTGCTGCTTCTGCTCGGCTTCGCGGCGGGCCGCAGCCTGGCGCTCGGCTTCCTGGCGCTCGTTGTCGCGGCGGGCGGCGTCCTGCTGGGCAGCGATCTGCTTGGCTGCGTCGGCTTCCTTGGCACGCTGCTCGGCCAGGCGCTGCTGTTCGGTCTGCTGCTTGCTGCGGTCCTCGGCGTCCTTCTTCGCCTTCTCGGCTTCGGCCTCGGTGCGCTTGGCCGCGTTCTGCACGCCCTTGGCCAGGCCGTCCTTCAGGCGTGGCAGGGCCGGCGCGGACGCATCCACCTTCTCGATCAGCGCCACCAGGCGCTGCGCTTCGGCGTAGTCCTCGCGGCCCAGGTGCTGTTCGGCGGCGATCAGGGTGTACGGCAGCAGATCGGTCAGTGCGCTCTTCACCGAGGCGTCGTCCGGCGTCTTGTCGCGCAGGGCAAGGTAGTACTCGATGGCGTTGTCGCCGGCCGGCGCGTACATGCGGTTCTCGCGCAGGGCCTGGCTGGCCGACTCACGCAGCTGCTCGGTGCCCATCGACTGCACCTTGGCGGCAACCACCGGTGCGGCCGGTGCAGCGGCGGTGGGGGCGGCGGCCGGGGCCGGTGCGGCGGTTTCCTCCTTGCCCGAGCAGGCAGCCAGTGCCAGTGCCAGGGCAACCGGCAGCCACCGGCGCGCGGCGGTGATCGTTGAGACGTGCGACATCCTGCTCCCCTCTAGAAGACGACGTGACGTAAATCATTGATATGCATGGCCGGGACCTGCGGTCCGGGCGCGGCAGGGTGACGTTTCCCGACGCCACCGCCGGCAACGGCGAGGGTGCAATCTAGCATCCCGGCCGCCGCCGCGTACAAGAGCAGTGGCCGGGATGGGCAACGGCGGTCGTGCCGTTGCCGGCGCCGACCTCAGTGGTCGTGCGCCTTGTCGTGCGACTTGCTGTGGCCGTTGGACATCAGCTTGTCGGTCCAGGCGATGCCGATCGCCGACAGGATGAACACGCAGTGGATGATGGTCTGCCACAGCACGCCGTCCTGGGTCAGCATCGAGCAGCGGGCGACCCCGATGTTGGCCGCGGCCACGCTCATCTGCTCCGGCGTGCACAGCGGAATACCGCCCAGCGCACCGCTGGCGATGAAGGTCTTCAGCAGGTGGATCGAGGAGATGCCGATGATCGCCATCGCCAGCTTCACCTTCAGCACGCTGGCATTGACGTGGCTCAGCCATTCCGGCTGGTCCGGGTGGCCTTCCAGGCGCAGGCGCGAGACGAAGGTCTCGTAGCCGCCGACGATCACCATCACCAGCAGGTTGGAGATCATCACCACGTCGATCAGGCCCAGCACGATCAGCATGATCTGCTGCTCCCCCATCGACACCGAATGCGAGATCAGGTGCCACAGTTCCTTGCCGAACAGGAACACGTAGACGCACTGCGCCACGATCAGGCCCAGGTACAGCGGCAGCTGCAGCCAGCGCGAGGCGAAGATCAGCGTGGACAACGGGGAGAGCGGCGGGCGGTTTGCACTCATGCGGGGGATGCTGCGTTTCGGGGGAGAGGCGAGGTTACCGGCCCGCCATGACGGTGCCAACCCAACTCACGCACTAGACTTCAGGTTCCTTTCCGCACCCCGAGCCGACGCCATGATCGACCTGTATTACTGGCCCACCCCGAACGGCCATAAAGTGACCCTGCTGTTGGAGGAAACCGGCCTGGAGTACCGCATCCACCCGGTCAACATCGGCTCGGGCGACCAGTTCAAGCCGGAATTCCTCGCCATCTCGCCCAACAACAAGATGCCGGCCATCGTCGACCACGCCCCGGCCGACGGCGGCGCCCCGCAGAGCGTGTTCGAGTCCGGTGCGATCCTGCTGTACCTGGCCGAGAAGACCGGCCGCTTCCTGCCCAGCGATCCGCGCGGCCGCGTCACCACCCTGGAATGGCTGTTCTGGCAGATGGCGGGCCTGGGCCCGATGAGCGGCCAGATGGGGCATTTCAATGTGTATGCTCCGGAAAAGATCCCGTATGCGATCGAGCGCTATGACAACGAAGTGCGCCGCCTGCATGGGGTGATGGACAAGCGCCTGGCCCAGCACGCCTTCCTGGCCGGCGACGCGTACACCATCGCCGACATGGCCAGCTACCCGTGGGTCGGCGCCTACGACACGCTGCCGGTGGACTTCGCCGCGTTCCCGAACCTCAAGCGCTGGCACGAGGCCATCGCCGCGCGCCCGGCCACCCAGCGCGCCTATGCGCTGCGCCAGCAGGTGAACCCGAACGCCGGCAAGCCGCTCAGCGACGAGGAGCGCAAGCACCTGTTCGGCCAGCGTTGACCCCGGCATCTGAAGGTGGGTGCCGACCGTTGGTCGGCACTCGTCCGCACTGCTTATGGGCAGAAGGTCATGCTGCCTTCCCGCACGGGCTTGGTTAGGATGAGGGACGACCGTCCCGCGCCCCGCGTGGAGGCGGACCTGCCGTTTGCCGGGATCCTCCATGCGCCATCTGTTCGCTTCGCTCGCCCTCATGCTCGCCACCAGTACCGCCGCCCACGCCGAAAAGCTGACCCTGGAAGCCATCACCGGCCCGCTGCCGCTGTCCGGCCCGACCCTGATGAAGCCCAAGGTGGCGCCGGACGGTTCGCAGGTCAGCTTCCTGCGCGGCAAGGACAGCGACCGCAACCAGCTGGACCTGTGGACCTACGACATCGGCAGCGGCCAGACCCGCCTGCTGGTTGATTCCAAGGTGGTGCTGCCCGGCACCGAGACCCTCAGCGATGAGGAAAAGGCCCGACGCGAGCGCCAGCGCATCGCCGCGATGACCGGCATCGTCGATTACCAGTGGTCGCCGGACGCGCAGCGCCTGCTGTTCCCGTTGGGCGGCGAACTCTACCTGTACGACCTCAAGCAGCAGGGCCAGGCGGCCGTGCGCCAGCTGACTCACGGTGAAGGCTTCGCCACCGACGCCAAGCTGTCGCCCAAGGGCGGTTTCGTCAGCTTCATCCGCGGCCGCAACCTGTGGGTGATCGATCTGGCCAGTGGCAAGCAGCTGCAGCTGACCCGCGACGGCAGCACCACCATCGGCAACGGCGTGGCCGAGTTCGTCGCCGACGAGGAAATGGATCGCCATACCGGTTACTGGTGGGCGCCGGATGACTCGGCCATTGCCTTTGCCCGCATCGACGAGGCGCCGGTGCCGGTGCAGAAGCGCTACGAGGTCTACGCCGACCGCACCGATGTGATCGAACAGCGTTACCCGGCCGCCGGCGACGCCAACGTGCGCGTGCAGCTGGGCGTGATCGCACCAGCCGCCGATGCGCAGCCGCGCTGGATCGACCTGGGCAAGGAACAGGACATCTACCTGGCCCGCGTCGATTGGCGCGATGCGCAGCACCTGAGTTTCCAGCGCCAGTCGCGTGACCAGAAGCAGCTGGACCTGGTCGAAGTGGCGCTCGACTCCAACCGCCAGCGCGTGCTCGCCCACGAGACCAGCCCGACCTGGGTGCCGCTGCACAACAGCCTGCGCTTCCTTGAAGATGGCAGCGTGCTGTGGTCGTCCGAGCGCACCGGCTTCCAGCACCTGTACCGCATCGACAGCAAGGGCAAGGCCACTGCGCTGACCCATGGCAACTGGCCGGTGGACGAACTGCTGGCGGTCGATGAGAAGGCCGGCAAGGCCTACTTCCGTGCTGGCATCGAGACCTCGCGCGAAAGCCAGATCTACGCGGTGTCGCTGCAGGGCGGTGAGCCGCAGCGCCTGTCGAAGGCGCCGGGCATGCACAGCGCCAGCTTCGCCCGCAATGCCAGCGTCTACGTGGACAGCTGGTCCAACAGCACCACGCCGCCGCAGATCGAACTGTTCCGCGCCAACGGCGAGAAGATCGCCACGCTGGTCGAGAACGACCTGGCCGATCCCAGGCACCCGTATGCGCGCTACCGCGATGCGCAGCGCCCGGTCGAGTTCGGCACGTTGATGGCTGCCGACGGCAAGACCCCGTTGAACTACAGCCTGATCAAGCCGGCCGGCTTCGATCCGTCCAAGCGCTACCCGGTGGCGGTGTACGTCTACGGTGGCCCGGCCAGCCAGACCGTCACTGACAGTTGGCCCGGCCGTGGCGACCATCTGTTCAACCAGTACCTGGCCCAGCAGGGCTACGTCGTGTTCTCGCTGGACAACCGCGGCACCCCGCGCCGCGGCCGCGACTTCGGTGGTGCGCTGTACGGGAAGCAGGGCACGGTGGAAGTGACCGACCAGCTGCGCGGCGTGGCCTGGCTGAAGCAGCAGCCGTGGGTGGACCCGGCGCGCATCGGCGTGCAGGGCTGGTCCAACGGCGGTTACATGACCCTGATGCTGCTGGCCAAGGCATCGAACCAGTACGCCTGTGGCGTGGCCGGCGCACCGGTCACCGATTGGGGCCTGTATGACAGCCACTACACCGAACGCTACATGGACCTGCCGGCGCGCAACGAAGCGGGGTACCGCGAAGCGCGCGTGCTGACCCATATCGACGGCCTGCGTTCGCCGTTGCTGCTGATCCACGGCATGGCCGATGACAACGTGCTGTTCAGCAACTCGACCAGCCTGATGAGCGCGCTGCAGAAGCGCGGGCAGCCGTTCGAGCTGATGACCTATCCGGGTGCCAAGCATGGCCTGTCCGGCGCCGATGCCCTGCATCGCTACCGTGTGGCCGAAGCCTTCCTGGGACGCTGCCTGAAGCCCTGATGCACAAACGGGAAGGAGCCCGCCGATGACACTGCCGCCGCCGATTCCCACCCATGGCCCGAAGCCTGCCGGCTGGTGGTCCCGTCACTGGCGCTGGGCGATGCCGCTGGCCGTGCTGCTGGTGTTGGCCGGTGCCGGTGGCGTGGTGGCCTGGAGCGTGCTGCGCTGGAGCGAGGCGGCACGCGAGAGCCCGCCGATGCGCGAGGCGATGCGCCGCGCCGGATGCAGCATCGAACTGGTGGAAGCCTTCGGCGAGCCGCTGCGTGCCGAATCGATGCCGCTGGGCAGCATGCAGACCGCGATCAATGGCCAGCGCGACGTCGGCCTGACCGTGGCCCTGGAAGGCCCGCGCGCGCACGGCCGGCTGTTCGTGAAGGGCACCCGCAGCGACGAGGTCTGGGACTATCCGGTGATGTATGTGCTGGGCGAGAACAAGCAGACCTTCGACCTGACCGCGCTGGATGATGACGAAGCCGCGCAGGAATGCGAGCTGCAGGCATGCCGCGAACGCGGCGAATGCCCGCTGGCCGCGGCGTTGTGACCTCCGGCCGATTGTCGCCACAGCGCTGAGCGCGTAGGGTGCGGGCAACCCTGTCCTGGAGTGCACCATGAAGCCGATCGCGTTGGCCGTTGCCCTGGCCCTGACTGCCGCCCCGCTGATGTTCGCACCGCCGGCGCTGGCGGCACCCGCCACCAAGGCCGCTACTCCGGCCAGCCCGGCCTGGGTGGCCCGCAGCAACGCATTGGCGCAGATCCTGCTCGATGCGCAGGGCCCGTTCCAGCCGGAAGAAACCGGCTTCTTCGGCGTGCCCGGCTATGACGACAAGGTGGCCGACCTCGGTGCGGACAACGGCAAGCGCTACCGCGCGGCGATGGCCAAGGCGCGCGACGAACTGAAGGCGAAGCTGGCCACCGAGCAGGATCCCAACGTCCGCCAGGACCTGGAGATCATGATCCACGCCGCCAACCAGAACATCGAGGGCAGCGAGCTCAACGAGAAGTACCTGCTGCCGTGGACCGATGCACCGCAGACCGTGTTCAGCGGCCTCAACCTGCTGCTGTCCGACCAGGTGCCGGCCGAGCGCCGGGCCAAGGCGATCGACCGCCTCAAGGCCTACGCCGGGCTGCAGCCGGGTGGCACCGCGTTCACCACGCTGGCCCGCCAGCGTTACGAAGAGCGCTTGAAGGACGGCAGCCTGCTGCAGCCGACGAAGATCGAAGTGCAGCAATCGCTGGACAACGTCGAGACGTACATCACCGGCATCGAGTCGCTGCTGAAGAAGTACCAGATCGCCGGCGCCGATGAGGCAATGAAGGCCCTGGCCGGGCAGATGAAGGACTACGCCGCCTGGACCCGCAAGGACGTGCTGCCGAAGGCACGCACCGATGCGCGCCTGCCGGCGCCGCTGTACGCCTACCAGCTCAAGCAGGTCGGCATCGATATCGACCCGAAGCTGCTGATGCAGCGCGCGCAGCTGGAGTTCATGGAAACCCGCTCGGCGATGCAGCAGCTGGCGCCGCTGGTGGTGAAGGACAAGGGCCTGAAGGTGGCCGATCCGAGCGACCCGGTGGCGGTGATCCGCGCGCTGAAGGCCGACAAGATCGCCGACGACCAGCTGGAAGGCCACTACCGTAAGGTGATCGATGCGATCGATCCGCTGATCCGCGAGCATGCCATCGTCGATGTACCCAAGCGCGCCATGCAGATGCGCCTGGGTTCGGCCGCCGAGAGCGCGGCCAGCCCGGCCCCGCATTTCCTGCCGGCGCCGCTGGTCAACAACACCGGGCAGCAGGGCACCTTCGTGCTGCCGCTGGGCAACCCGGCGGCGGGCCCGGGCGCACAATACGACGATTTCAACTTCGGTGCGGCGGCATGGACGCTGAGCGCGCATGAAGGCCGCCCCGGCCACGAGCTGCAGTTCACCGCCATGGTCGAGCGTGGTGTCTCGCTGGCACGCACCATGTTCGCGTTCAATTCGGTGAACGTTGAAGGCTGGGCGCTGTATGCCGAGGCCGAGATGGTGCCGTACGAGCCGCTGGACGGGCAGATGATCGCCCTGCAGTTCCGCCTGCTGCGGGCCGCACGCGCAATGCTTGACCCGATGCTCAACCTCGGCCTGACCGACCGCGCCAACGGCGAACGCGTGCTGATGGAGCAGGTCGGCCTGTCCAAGGCGATGGCCACCCAGGAACTGGACCGCTACATGGTGCGCATGCCGGGCCAGGCGGGCAGCTACTTCTACGGTTACACCCGCATCCTGGAACTGCGCATGCAGACCGAGCTGGCACTGGGTGCGAAGTTCGACCGCCTGGCGTTCAACAACTTCCTGCTCGACCAGGGCCTGCTGCCGCCGGACCAGCTGGCTGATGCGGTAAACAAGGTGTTCGTGCCGAAGTACCGGCAGAAATAATCGGTAGCGCCGGGCCATGCCCGGCGAGCGCAGCGGGAGAGACGCCGGGCATGGCCCGGCGCTACCCGCGGTGACGCTGCCGCCTCACCGCTGCGGCGTGATCACCTGGGTCGGCAGCCGTGCCGGCGGTTCCGGATTGGGTACCCAGATCGCCACGCCGGCGGCGCGCTTCTGCGTGGTCGGAATACCGATGCCGACGCCACCCCCCACATGCGAGCCAAAGGTGCCGGCACCCACCGACATGCCGACCGGCGAGCCGCTGCTGCCCACGCCCATCAGCACCACGCCATTGGCGCCCAGTGCCGCCGCTTCACGCTTCAGGCGTGCCACCGCGGCATCGGTCTGGCCCTGCGTGCCGAAGCCCACGGCAGATGCCGATTCCAGCTGCGCGATTTCCTGCGAGCCGGCCGGTGGCGTGGAATAGATCTGCACCAGTGCCGGATCGATCGGCGCGCGGGCGCGCCCCAGCATGACCTTGGAGGTGCTGGCACAACCGGCGGCGACCAGCAGGATGGCCGCCAGCGCGGCCCAACGGATGTTCATGGCACGACCCCTGTAGGACTGGTTGCGATCATCGGCGGGCCACTCTGAATCGGCGCCAACACCCGGGCCAGGGCACCCACGGCAGCACGCTAGCACGCGTCGGGTGACAGCCCCGCCAACGGCAGTAGGCGGCGACTGCGGGAACGACTATGGTGGACACAGACAGAACCAACTGCGGGAGAGCGGAATGGGCGTGATCAGTCTGTTGTGGGGCGTACTGGCGCTGTTGTGGATGATCCTGGCGCTGATTCCGCTGCTTGGCTGGGGCAACTGGTTCCTGATCCCGTTCGCCGCCGTCGGCGCGGTGATCGCCGCGCTGGGCATCCTGTTTACCCACCCGACCAAGCGCGGTCGGGCCTGGGCCGGGCTGGTGCTGAACGGCATCGTGGTGGTGGTCGGCATCCTGCGCCTGGGCCTGGGCGGCGGCGTGATCTGAATCCCGGCGCCGGGTGCGACAGGGCGTCGCAGGCGCACGGCCGGTGGCCGGGCAGGGGCGTACAATGAGCGGCTGCGCGAGCCCCCCGCGTGCCTGTGATTCCGCGCCTGGCGCGGCTGCCCGATGATCATCCGACCCCGTCCCCACGGCTGGCAACTGCTGTACATCCTGCGCGGCTCGATCGTCAAAGCGATCGCGCCGAAGGTGCTGGCCATCCTGATCCTGTCCATTGCCGTGGCGGCCGTGGTGGAACTGGCCCCGCCGACCGGCATCGAACGCGTGTCGGTCACGCCGTTCACCCTGCTCGGCCTGGTCCTGTCGATCTTCCTCAGCTTCCGCAACAGCGCCTGCTATGACCGCTGGTGGGAAGGCCGCAAGCTGTGGGGCCAGCTGGTCTACGAATCGCGTTCGCTGGCGCGCCAGGTGCACCTGCTGTTGGCCGATGACGGCGGCCGCCGTCGCCGCATCGCGTACCTCACCACCGCGTTCGCCCATGCGCTGGCCGCGCGCCTGCGTGGGCGCGTCGTGGCCCTGGTCGCCTTGCCATGGCTGGACAAGCCGCAGCGCGAGCAGCTGGGCCAGCGCGAGAACGTGCCGGATGCATTGCTGTCGATGATCGCCGCCGAGCTGGCCCAGGCGCTGCGCGCCGGCGAGCTCGATCCGATCCTCTACGCACAGCTGGAGGAGCGCCTGCACGCGATGTCGTCGATCCAGGCCGGCTGCGAGCGCATCCTCACCACGCCGCTGCCGTTCGCCTACACCCTGCTGCTGCATCGCTGCGCGTGGATGTTCTGCGTGCTGCTGCCGTTCGGCCTGGCCAGTTCGCTGGGCTGGGGCACGCCGGTGCTGTCGGCGGTGCTGGCCTATGCCTTCTTCGGCCTGGACCAGCTGGGCGAAGAAATGGAAGACCCGTTCGGCCTGGAGCCGAACGACCTGCCGCTGGACGCGCTGGTGCGCACGATCGAGATCGACCAGCTCGACGCGCTCGGCGAACGCCCCTTGCCCGAACCCCTGCTGCCGCAGGGTTACCTGTTGCAATAGCCACTCCTCGGAGCCTGCCATGTCCCATCCGCTTTACCGCCCGCGCCGCATGCGCCACGACGAGTTCTCGCGCCGCCTGATGCGCGAGAACACGCTGACCACCGACGACCTGATCTACCCGGTGTTCGTGCACGAACTGGCGGGCCGCACCGCAGTGCCGTCGATGCCGGGCGTGGAGCGGCTGTCGATCGAAGAGCTGCTGAAGGTGGCCGAAGAGGCGCTGGAGCTGGGCATTCCGGTAATCGACCTGTTCCCGGTGATCGACCCGTCGCTGAAGTCGCTGGACGCATCGGCGGCGTGGGCCGAGGACGGCCTGGCGCAGCGTGCGATCCGCGCATTGAAGTCGCGCTTCCCGGAACTGGGCGTGATGACCGACGTGGCGCTGGACCCGTACACCACCCACGGCCAGGACGGCATCATCGACGACAAGGGCTATGTGCTGAACGACATCACCGTGGAAGCACTGGTCAAGCAGTCGGTGTCGCACGCCGAGGCCGGTGTGGACATCGTCTCGCCGTCGGACATGATGGACGGCCGCATCGGAGCGATCCGCCGTGCGCTGGATGCCGACAACCACATCAACGTGCGCATCATGGCCTACTCGGCCAAATACGCCTCGGCGTTCTACGGCCCGTTCCGTGATGCGGTGGGCAGCGCGGCCAGCCTCGGCAAGGCCGACAAGAAGACCTACCAGATGGACCCGGCCAACGGCGACGAGGCTCTGCGCGAGATCGCGCTGGACCTGGAAGAGGGCGCCGACATGGTGATGGTCAAGCCGGGCATGCCGTACCTGGACCTGGTGCGCCGGGTGAAGGAGACGTTCGGCGTGCCGACCTTCGCCTACCAGGTCAGTGGCGAGTACGCGATGATGAAGGCCGCCTTCGCCAACGGCTGGCTGGACGAGCGCGCCTGCGTGCTGGAGTCGCTGCTGGGCTTCAAGCGGGCCGGTGCCGACGGCGTGCTGACCTATTTCGCGCCGCAGGTGGCGCGATGGCTGCGCGAGCGCTGACAATAGCGCCACGATAGACGGAGGACTGCGCGATGGGACCCGAACTGGGATGGATGCAATGGCTGATCTGGGGCATCGGTACGCTGGTGTTCGGTGCCATCATCGTCGCTGTCTTCATCGCCGCATGGCGCGCGGGCAAGCGCCCACCGGAGCAGCTCTCCGCCGCCCGCCACGTGGCCCGTGAGCAGGCCCTGCCGGACAGCGTGCAGGCCGAGCTGGCCGCGTTGAACCAGCGCAAGGACAACGGCCAGCTGAGCGAGATGGAGTACGAGCAGTTGCGCGCCAAGGTGCTGTCGCGCTGACGGGCAATCCCCGGGGTCGGATCCCTTTCCGCAGGAAAGGGCTCTGACCCCTTCGCGGGCGCCATCCACGCATGGCGTGGATCTACCGCACGCACCCGGCCACCGCCGTCACCCTCGGCACCGCCAACCGGTACACGTCCACGCCACCGGCGCGCGGCGCCTTTGCCGCGCTGCTGGCCACCATCATCTCGCCGGGCTTGGCGTTGTCGATCACCGGCGCGCCGGTCCAGCCGCCGGCCTGGTTGAACGACAGCCCCAGCGGCTGCAGCGCCACACCGCTCCACGCACAGCCGCTGCTCCAGACCTGCGCGGTACTGCCGTGGCCGCGGCTGAACACCACGGCGCCGTCATGGCCCAGCCAGTCGCCGTCGGTCTCGTCGTCGGCGCTGTTCAACGCGCTCAGTGCGGTGGCCGGGCCACGCAGGCCCTGCGCATCCAGCGTCGCTACGAACAGATCCCAGCCGGCGCCATGGCCCTGCTGGCGGGCAAACAACAGCTGCTTTCCATCCGCGCTCAGGGCCGGTCCGCGCTCTTCCCGGCGCCCGCCGTCACCGGCCAGCGGCTGCGCCGGGCCCAGCCGGCCATCGGTGGCCAGCGCAGCGCGGTACAGCGCCAGCGCGCCCTCGCGACCGGCCGCGAACAGCAGCCAGCGGTCGTCACGGCTGAAGTAGGGATCGCGGGCTTCACCGGCCACGCCGACCGGCAGTGCCTGTGCCTGCTGCCAACGACCGTCGACCACGCGTGCCTCCCACAGGCCCCAGCCGGCCTCGCCGCGGCGGGCGAAGACGATGCGCTGGCCATCGGCGCTGATCGTGGCGCGGCCTTCGTCGGCGCGGGTCGAGACCACGCCCATGCCTTCGATGCCGTACTCGTTCAACGCCATCGCCACGGGGGCAGAGAGTAGACTGGCGGCGAGCACCAGCAGGGGCGGGGTGATGCGCATCATCCGGTTCCGTGCACGAAAGAGCATCAGTCTAGCCAGCTTGAGGATTCCATGACCGACCGTTACGCCGTCTTCGGACACCCCGTTGCCCACTCGAAGTCGCCGCAGATCCACGCGACGTTCGGTCGCCAGGAAGGCATCGCCATCGACTATCGCGCGATCGACCTGGCCCCGGAGGCGTTCCTGGCCGGCCTGGAGGCCTTCGCTGCCGAGGGCGGCGTCGGTGCCAACGTCACCCTGCCGCACAAGGAAACCGCGTTCTCGGCATGCACCACGCTGACCGCACGGGCGCGCCGCGCCGGATCGGTCAACACGCTGCTGCGCAAGGGCGACCGCTGGCACGGCGACACCACCGATGGCATCGGCCTGGTGCGCGACCTGACCGACCGCCACGGCCTGGACCTGCGCGGCCGCCGCGTGCTGATGATCGGTGCCGGTGGCTCGGCGCGCAGCGTCGCCCCGGCGCTGCTCGATGCCGGCATCACCGAACTGGTCGTGGTCAACCGCACGCCGGAGCGCGCCGACGAACTGATCGATGCCATGGGCGAACCGGGCCGCGCGATCAGCCGCTACTGGGAGGACCTGCGCGAGCTGGGCGACTTCGAACTGATCGTCAACGCCACCTCGGCGGGCCGCGACCGCGACGTCGAGTTCAAGCTGCCGCTGTCGCTGGTCAATTCGATGACCACCGCCGTCGACCTGAACTACGGCGAGGCGGCCATCGCCTTCCTGGCCTGGGCCCGTGCGGCGCAGTGCCGTAACACCGTCGACGGCCTGGGCATGCTGGTCGAGCAGGCTGCCGAGAGCTTCCTGCAGTGGCACGGCGTACGCCCGCAGACCGACGAGGTCTACCAGGCGCTGCGCCAGGGCCCGGCTGTGTTGGCCGGCGAGGACTGATCGATGGACGGCACGACCCTGATGGTGACCGTGCTGAGCATGGTCGGTGTGCGCCTGCCGGTGCTGATCGCGCTGTGCGTCGGCCTGGTCTGGGTGGTCGGTGCGCCGCGTGATGCGACCCGCACCGGCGCGCTGGTCGGCCTGCTGCTGTTGCTGTTGTCCAGCCTGGGCGGCCTGGTCGCGGGTGTCCTGCCGATGTGGCTGGTCAGCAGTGGCAACTTCAGCGCCATCTCGGGCATGAGCGCCATCTTTGGCGTGCTGCACTTCGCGCTGGCGATGGTCGAGGCCATCGGCGTGGTGCTGCTGGTGTGGGCGCTGGTGCGTCTGCTGCGGCTGCGCGGCAACGCGGTGCAGTGACACCCCGGTGACGGCCCAGGGCCGTCGCCAGCAGCGTACGGTGTGTTCATCCAGCCGCCGGGCGTCGCCGCTGCCCCGTTCAGGCAGCCAGCGGCGGCGGACATGGCCGGCCATGCGACAATGACCGGCCCGATCCAGCCACGGTAATTCCCGGCGTGACCGAAACCGTCGCCGCTCCGCGCACGCTCGATGACACCTTGAAGGACGCGATCCGCAAGGCGTACACGACGCTGCAGGCCAATACCCCCGGCTTCTCCACCCGTCGCTCGCAGAGCCAGATGATCGGCGTGGTGTCGCGCGCGCTGTCGAAGAGCGGTGGCGTTGGCGTGGTCGAGGCGCCCACCGGCGTCGGCAAGAGCCTGGGCTACCTCACCGCAGGCGTGCCGATCGCATTGGCCAGCAAGAAGAAGCTGGTGATCAGCACCGGCACCGTGGCGCTGCAGTCGCAGCTGGTCGAGCGCGACATTCCGAATTTCCTCAAGGCCACCGGCCTGGAAGCGACCGTGGCGCTGGCCAAGGGCCGTACCCGCTACCTGTGCACGCGCAACGCCGCCGAAGCACAGGGCGAGGGCTCGCAGGGCGGCATGTTCGAGGAGGATGCACCACTGTTCGACCGGCCACTGGCGCCGATCGAGATGGACATCGCCAAGCGCCTGACCGACGCCTTCACCAGCGGCAGCTGGGATGGCGACATCGACAACGCACCGGAGACCATCAGCCCCGGCCTGCGCAGCCGCATCACCACGCCGGCCTCGGGCTGCGCCGGGCGCCGCTGTGCCTATTCGGCGCAGTGTGCGGTGCTGCGTTCGCGCAACACCGTGCGTGATGCGCAGATCGTCGTTACCAACCACGCGCTGCTGCTGTCGGCGCTGTCGATCGGCGACAGCGACAACGGCCAGCCGTTGATTGCGCCGCCGTCGGACATGCTGCTGGTGCTGGACGAAGGCCATCACATCGGCAACGTGGCGATCGACCAGGGCGCGGCCAGCCTCGCGCTGGATGAAATGGCCAAGCGCACCGGCCGCCTGCAGATCCTGATTGCCGGTGCCTACCGCGCGGTCGACAAGGACCGCCTCGGCAACCTGCTGCCGAACGAAGCGATCGAGGTGGCCAGCAACGTCGCCAAGCAGCTGCGCGCGTTCCGCGATCACATCGAGCGGGTGTGGATGCCGGCGCCGGCGGACGAGGAGCCGATGTGGCGTGCGGCCAATGGACGCCTGCCCGAGGCCTGGCGCGAGCCGATCGAGGCACTGGCCGACGAGACCCGCAGCCTCTACAACTGGGCGCATGCCGCCACCGCGCAGGTGGCCAAGGGCAAGCCGGACGATGCCGCGCGCGAGCGCCTGCAGCGCAACCTGGGCATGGCGCTGGAAATGATCGAGCAACAGTACAACCTGTGGCAGGCGTGGCGCCGCGAGGACAAGGACGGCGCGCCGCCGATGGCGCGCTGGGTCACTGCTACCCGCGACGGCGACCTGGTGCTGCACGGCTCGCCGGTGTCGGCCGCGCACGTGCTGCGCAAGCTGCTGTGGGATGAAGTGGATTCGGTGGTGATGACCTCGGCGACGCTGACCGGTGGCGGCGATTTCCAGTCGCTGGCGATCGACAACGGCATCCCCGAAGAGGCCGAGATGGTCTCGCTGTCGTCGCCGTTCGACCTGCCCAACCAGGCCGAGCTGATCGTGCCGAAGTTTCCGGTCACCCCCGACGATCGCGAAGGCCATCCCCGCGAAGTGGCGCGCTACCTGGATACCGAGCTGGATTGGGCCAAGGGCTCGATGGTGCTGTTCACCTCGCGCTGGAAGATGGAAAAGGTGGCCGGCCTGATGTCGGTGGCGCGCCGCAAGCAGGTGCTGGTGCAGGGCGAGATGTCCAAGACCCGGCTGATCGAAGAGCACCTGCGCCGCGTCGACGCGGGTGAGGGTTCGGTGCTGTTCGGGCTGAATTCGTTCGGCGAAGGCCTCGACCTGCCCGGCGAAGCCTGCACCACGGTGGTGATCACCCAGGTACCGTTCGCGGTGCCGACCGATCCGCAGACCGCCACGCTCAGCGAATGGTTCGAGGGCCGCGGGCTCAATGCGTTCAACCTGATCGCCATTCCGCACGCGCTGCGCACGTTGACCCAGTTCGCCGGCCGCCTGATCCGCACCTCCACCGACACCGGCCGCGTGATCATCCTCGATTCGCGGCTGCTGACCCGCCGCTACGGCAAGCGCATCATCGACGCGCTGCCGCCGTTCAAGCGCGTGATCGGCTGAAAAAAAGGGGACGGAGGGGATTAAGTCGTCTGTGCCTCAAACGACTTAATCCCCTCCGTCCCCTTTTTTTAAGATGCCGGCCAGCGGCCGGCACTACCGGATCGGCATCAATCGCCGAGCAGGGCGGTGTTGCGTACGGCGCCCTTGTCGGCACTGGTGGCGAGCAGGGCGTAGGCCTTCAACGCGCTGGTGACCTTGCGCGGGCGCGGTGCGCGTGGCTTCCAGCCGCGTGCGTCGGCCTCGCTGCGGCGCTGGGCCAGCGTGGCCTCATCCAGCAGCAGGTCGATGCGGCGGGCCGGGATGTCGATGCGGATGCGGTCGCCATCTTCCACCAGGCCGATCGCGCCGCCACTGGCCGCTTCCGGCGAAACGTGGCCGATCGACAGCCCCGAGGTGCCACCGGAGAAGCGGCCATCGGTGAGCAGCGCGCACTGCTTGCCCAGTCCCTTCGACTTCAGGTAGCTGGTCGGGTACAGCATCTCCTGCATGCCCGGGCCGCCCTTCGGGCCCTCGTAACGGATCACCACGACGTCGCCCGGTTGTACCTCGTCGGCGAGGATGCCGGCGACGGCGGCGTCCTGGCTTTCATAGACGCGCGCGGGGCCTTCGAACACATGGATCGATTCGTCCACGCCGGCGGTTTTCACCACGCAGCCATCGACGGCCAGATTGCCGCGCAGCACAGCCAGGCCACCCTCCAGCGAATACGCATGTTGCAGCGAGCGGATGCAGCCCTCGGCGCGGTCCAGGTCCAGCGCGGGCCAGCGGGTGGCCTGGCTGAAGGCCTCCTGCGTGGGGATGCCGGCCGGACCGGCCTTGAAGAAGGTGTGCAGGGTGTCGTTGTCACTGCGCACCACGTCCCAGCGCTCCAGCGCCTCGGCCAGGCTGGCGCTGTGCACGGTCGGCACTGTGGTATCGAGCAGGCCGGCGCGATCCAGCTCCCCGAGGATGCCGAACACGCCGCCGGCGCGGTGCACGTCCTCGATGTGGTACTTCGGTGTGTTCGGCGCCACCTTGCACAGCTGCGGGACGCGTCGCGACAGCGCGTCGATGTGGGTCAGGTCGAAGTCGACCTCCGCTTCCTGCGCTGCGGCCAGCAGATGCAGGATGGTGTTGGTGGAGCCGCCCATGGCGATGTCCAGGGTCATCGCGTTGGCGAACGCGGCCTGGGTGGCGATCCCGCGCGGCAGCGCGCTCGGGTCTTCGCCGCCGTACCAGCGATGGCAGAGCTCGACGATCAGGCGGCCGGCGCGGCGGAACAGCGCCTCGCGGTCGGCATGGGTGGCCAGCGTAGTGCCGTTGCCGGGCAGCGACAGGCCCAGCGCTTCGGTCAGGCAGTTCATCGAGTTGGCGGTGAACATGCCCGAGCAGGAGCCGCAGGTGGGGCAGGCGCTGCGTTCAAAGGCCGCGACCTTCTCGTCGGAGGCGCTGTCATCGGCGGCCACCACCATCGCGTCGACCAGGTCCAGCTTGTGCTCGGACAGCTTGGTCTTGCCCGCTTCCATCGGCCCGCCGGAGACGAACACCACCGGGATGTCCAGGCGCAGCGCAGCCATCAGCATGCCGGGGGTGATCTTGTCGCAGTTGCTGATGCACACCAGCGCGTCGGCGCAGTGCGCGTTGACCATGTACTCCACGGCGTCGGCGATGATCTCGCGGCTGGGCAGCGAATACAGCATGCCGTCGTGGCCCATCGCGATGCCGTCGTCCACGGCGATGGTGTTGAATTCCTTGGCGACGCCACCGACCTGTTCGATTTCGCGCGCTACCAGCTGGCCGAGGTCCTTCAGGTGCACGTGGCCGGGCACGAACTGGGTGAAGGAGTTGGCGATGGCAATGATCGGCTTGTGGAAGTCGCCGTCCTTCATGCCGGTGGCACGCCACAGGGCGCGGGCGCCGGCCATGTTGCGGCCGGCGGTGGAGGTGCGGGAACGGTATTCGGGCATGGCGGGCGGAACGGGCGGGCCGTACGACGTGGGGGTCAGCCGATCATGGCCAATTTTTTCGGTTGCTGCTGCAACCACCGGGAAGGGAGTGGCAGGGCTGCGCCCTGCACCCGTGGTAGCGCCGGCCGCTGGCCGGCAACCTCAACAGCATCAGCTGGGCTATCCGCGGGACCCAGCCCGCCTTCGACAGTTTCCTGTGGCTGTTGGTAGGTGTCGACCTTGGTCGACACGATGGATCCACGTCATGCGTGGCTGATGGGGAACGACGAAAATGAAATTCCGTTCATCTTTCCCACTTTGCCGATTCCGGTTGTTGGTGAGGATTTGGCATCATTGGGGCATTGATCCGTCGACAGGGCATGAGGCCATGAAACGTTCCCGCACCACCGCGCTGCTGCTGATGAGCGCCGCGCCGCTGCTGTTCACCGCCTGCCAGAAGGAGCCGGAAGTGAAGGTGCAGGAAGGCCTGTACACCTCGGTCGAGGCCTGCACCGAGGCCACCGGCGACCCGTCGTCGTGCCGCAATGCCTTCGCCGAAGCGCAGAAACAGGCCGCCGATGCGGCGCCGAAGTACGCCAGCAAGGAAGCCTGCGAGAAGGATTACAAGCCGGAGCAGTGCGTGCAGCAGCACACCTCGGCCGGCACCTCGTTCATCGGCCCGATGATGATGGGCTTCTTCATGTCGCAGATGCTGAGCAACCGCGGCGGCCTCGCCCCGCAGGCGCCGGCGTCGGCACCGGCTTACCAGGACAAGAACGCTGGCTGGGCGCGCCCGGCACCGGGCGGCACCGGTGGCCTGAACACCGCCAGCGGCATCGGTGCCGGCAAGGCCGGCCTGGCACCGGTCACCAGCGAACCGAACCGTGCGGTCACTGCCAGCCGTGGTGGCTTCGGCAACACCAGCGCACGCCGCAGCACCAGCGGCAGCTACGGCGGCTGATCGACCCATGCAGCGCATCCGGATTGCCGAGCGTGCCCAGTGGCGGGCACGCGCGGAGGAAGCGGGTTTCCGTTTCCATACCATCGATGGCCAGCCCTACTGGGATGAAAGCGCGTACTACGCGTTCACCCTGCGCCAGATCGAACAGGACATCGAAGACCCCAGTGCCGAGCTGCACCAGATGGCGCTGGATCTGGTCGGTGATGTCATCGGCAGCGAGCGGTTGATGGACCAGCTGGCGATTCCGTCGCATTACCGCGACTGGATCGCCGACAGCTGGCGCCAGCGCCAGCCGCACCTTTACGGCCGCCTGGACCTGGCCTACGACGGCACCGGTCCGGCCAAGCTGTACGAGCTGAACTACGACACGCCGACCTCGCTGTTCGAGGCCAGCTTCTTCCAGTGGCAGTGGCTGGAAGACCAGCGCAACGCCGGCCGCCTGCCGCAGCATGCCGACCAGTTCAATGCGATCCATGAGGCACTGGTCGAGCGCTTCGGCGAACTGGCCACGCAGCTGCCGCCGCCGCTGTACTTCAGCGCGGTGGGAAGCTCGGAAGAAGACCGTGGCACGGTCGAGTACCTGCGCGACTGCGCGTCGCAGGCCGGCCTGCATGGCCAGGCCATCGCGATCGAGGACATCGGCCTGTCCGAGGACGGCCGCTTCACCGCGCTGGATGATTCGGTGATCGGCACGCTGTTCAAGCTGTACCCGCTGGAAGACCTGATGGCCGAAGAGTTCGGCCGCGCGCTGCCCGGTTCGGGCGTGCAGTTGCTGGAACCGGCATGGAAGGCAGTGCTGAGCAACAAGGGCATCCTGCCGTTGCTGTGGCAGCGCAACGTAGGCCATCCGAACCTGCTGGAGGCGCACTTCGATGACGGCAGCGCGCTGGCGTCGGGCTGGGTGCGCAAGCCGCTGTTCTCGCGCGAAGGTGCCAACATCGAGATGCACCTGGCCGATGGCAGCACCCAGCGCAGCGACGGTCCCTATGACGGCCCGGCGATCATCCAGCGCGCCCATCCGCTGACCCGCTTCGAAGGCGGCTACCCGCTGATCGGCAGCTGGGTGGTGGGTGACCACGCCTGCGGCATCGGCATCCGCGAGGACGACAGCGCGATCACCCGCGACAGTGCGCGGTTCGTGCCGCACGCGATCGTCGACGAGGCGCCGACGCGGATCTACGTCTGATGACGGTGCGGCGTTGGCCTGGCCGGCATGGACGTGCCACGCCCGCGCCGGGCCGGCATTTCGATGACGGGCGCAGCCTGCAGGCCTTCGCGGACCGCGTCGCGGTGCGTTGCCACCGCTGCGATGCCCCCGGTTGGGTGATCGCCCGCTGGGAACCCTATCGATGGACCGCGCGTTTCCGCTGCACCGCTTGCAGCGCTGCATTGGACAGCGGCGACTGGGTCGGTGCGGTCCGCATTCTGGGCCGCCAGCCCTGTGGATTCTGCGGGCATCAGTGGCTGCATGTGTGTCGACCGATTCCCGTCGGCATCCCCGCGCCGGCATCCTTCCCCGCCCGATGCGCACAGTGCGGTCGCAGCACCGAGGTCGCGGTCTCGATGCGCCCACTGCGTGACGCCGAGCCTGCCGATCCGCATTTCGGTCTGCCGCTGCGCCTGGTCGAATCGACCCGCGCGGGCCTGCTGTGGGCCTACAACGCCGAACATCTGCAGGCACTGCACGACTACGCGGGCGCGACGCTGCGCGAAGGCCGCGGCCATCATCGATCCATGATCTCGCGCCTGCCGCAGTGGATGAAGCTGGCCCGCAACCGGGTGCTGCTGCAGCGTGCGGTGGAGCGGTTGCAGCGGCGCTTGCTGCAGGGGTAGGTAGTGCCGGCCGCTGGCCGGCAGCCGAGCATGGGCTCGGCGCTACAGACAACCCGATCCGTGTAGAGCCGAGCCCGCGCTCGGCTCAGAGCAGCCCTTCGCGCTTCACCGCCAGGTAGCGCTCCACCAGCGCGCCGGGCAGGGCGTCGGCGGTGACGTCCAGCACCATCACCTTCTCGCTGCGCAGCGCTTCGTGCGCCTTCGCGCGCTGCTGCAGGTACAGCGCGGCGGCACCGGCCTGGGTGGCGTCTTCCAGTGTCTGCACTTCGCCCTCCAGCACGCCGTCCAGCTCGCGCTCGCGCAGGCTGGCCACGCACACCAGGTGGCGCCGCTGCAGCAGGCGCACCGCCGCCAGCAGGTCTTCGATGTCTTCATCGCGCACGTTGCTGACCAGCATCACCAGCGCACGTCGCCGCTGGCGCAGCGATACCTCGGTGGCGGCGGCCAGGTAGTCGGTGGCCACCGCGCGTGGCTGCAGATCGTAGCTGGCGCGCAGCAGGTGCTCGACCGTGCCCATGCCGCGCTGCGGCGCGACCCAGCGGCGTTCGCCACCGGCAGCGAACAGGCCGGCGGCATCGCCCTGGCGCAGCGCCAGGTAGGCCACCACCAGCGAGGCATTCAAGGCATGGTCGAAGTGCGAGAGCCCGCCTTCGCTGGCCAGCATGCGCCGGCCACTGTCGAGCATCAGCAGCAACTGCTGGTTCTTCTCGTCCTGGTACTCGCGCGAGATCAGCTTGCGCGCACGCGCGGTGGCCTTCCAGTCCAGCTGGCGCAGGCTGTCGCCGACGCGATACTCGCGCATCTGGTGGAAGTCGGTGCCTTCACCACGGCGGCGCTTCACGTGTGCACCGACCAGCCGCGAGGCCTGGTCAGCACTGAACAACGCAAAGCGCGTGAGCGGGACGAAGTTCGGATAGACCCGCACGTCCAGTACGGGCGGCAGCGTGCGTTGCTGCCACCACAGGCGCCACGGCGAGCGCATGCGCAGGTGCACGCCTTCGAAGCGGAAGTGCCCGCGCTGCAGCGGCTGCAGGTGATAGTGCAGCGTGGAGGCGCTACCGGCCCGCAGGCGCACGCGCTGTGGCAGCGATTCCAGCGGCCAGCCGCCGGGGACCAGGTCGAACACCTGCACCGTCATCGCTTGCTCGGCCTGCAGCCGCAGCGCCGCCTCGCGGCGCACGCCCAGCGCCAGCGCTTCGGGCAGTTCGCGCTGTACCTGCGGCGACGGACGCCGCGATTGCCGCCACAGGTCGAACAGCGCAGGCAACGCGATGGCCGCCGCGGCCAGCGCCCAGCTCCAGCGCGGCAGCAACCCGCCCAGCACCAGGCCGCCCAGCACCAGGCCGCCCAGGGCGGCCCAGGCCAGCAGCAGCGCCAGCAGCAGCGGGGCAGGCCTCATCGGCGCGGTGCTTCCACCTTGGCCAGCAGTGCGCCCAGCACGTCGTCGGCGTCCTGGCCTTCGATCTGCAGCTCCGGGGCCAGTGCAATGCGGTGGCGCAGTGCCGGGCGAGCAATGTCGCGCACGTCGTCGGGCGTGACGAAGTCACGGCCGGCCAGCACCGCCTGCGCGCGCGAGGCACGCACCAGCGCGATGCTGCCGCGCGGGCCAGCGCCGACCGCGATGCCTGGCCACTGCCTCGTGGCCGCCACAATCCGCACCGCGTAGTCGATCACTTCGTCATCGACGGTGATCGCCGCGGTCGCACGCTGCAGTTCCAGCAGTTCGCCGGCACCGAGCACGCGTGGCACCTGGCTCAGGTCGAAATCGCTGGCGGCACGGCCACTGGTGATCGCGGTCACCATGCGCTTCTCGTCCTCCAGTTGCGGGTAGTCGATCAGCACCTTCAGCAGGAAGCGGTCCAGCTGTGCCTCTGGCAGCGGGTAGGTGCCTTCCTGCTCCAGCGGGTTCTGCGTGGCCAGCGCCATGAACGGCGGCGCCAGGGTGAACGCCTTGCCTTCGATGGTCACCTGGCCTTCCTGCATCACTTCCAGCAGTGCCGACTGGGTCTTGGCCGGCGCACGGTTGATCTCGTCGGCCAACAGCAGATTGGTGAACACCGGGCCACGGCGGATCCTGAAGCTCTCGCTCTTCGGGTCGTACACCGCATGGCCACTGACGTCGCTGGGCATCAGGTCGGGGGTGAACTGCACGCGGCCATAATCCAGCTCCAGCGCCTGCGCGAGTGCCCGCACCAGCAGGGTCTTGCCCAGCCCGGGCACGCCCTCGATCAGCACATGGCCACCGGCCAGCAGGGCCACCAGGATCTGGTCCAGTACGTCGGCCTGGCCAATGAAGGCGTGGCCGACGGCATCGCGGATGGCATCGACGCGTTCGATCAGGCGGGCGTTGGCGGCCGCCGGCAGCTCGGGGACTTCGGTCATAGCAGGGATCTCATCTGGAGCAGCAAGCGGATGCGCTCGCGCAGGGCGGAGGAATCGTGCGGCGGAGGCGGCGTGAGCGCGCTGGCAACGCGGCCTTGCGGCCACTTCAGCAGTTCGGCGATGGCCTGTTCGCGGGGGGCGCCCTCCAGTGCGGCAGCCACCGGTGCGCGCAGGCGCAGGCGATGCAGGAACAGGGCGAGCACGGCGTGGTACAGGCACGCGCCGTGGCCGAAGCGCAGCAGCAGCTCGCCGCTGGCACGCACGTGTTCCAGCAGCGAGCGGCGTTCCAGCACCGGCGACGGCAGGCGGCTGCCGAAGCGTTGCGAACGGCCCCACAGCCAGCCCAGCAGGGCCAGCAGCAGCGGCGCCCACACCGGCCAGCCCTGGTAGAACAGGCGCGCCCACAGCGACGGCGGGCGGCTGGCGTAGACCAGCCAGAAAGTGCCCTTGCCATAGTTCGGATCGAGCAGATAACGGGTCAGGTCGCGGTGCGAGAGATCGTGCAGGCCGTCGCTGGCCTTGCCCGCAGCCGATGCCAGGCGTGCTGCCGGCGAATCCACCTCGCCGCGCATGAACTCCATGTCGGCCAGCACGCTCACCTTGCCCTGCCCGTGGCGCAGTCGCGCGAACACCAGGTTGCGCTCGTTGCCCCAACGCCGTTCGGCTTGTGTACGGGCGGCAAAGCCCAGCGTGAAGCGGCGACCACCGCAGAACTCCACATGGCTGGGATCGTCGATGACGTGGAACGGCTGGCAGTCGCTCTGCTGGTACAGGCTGTCCACGCCGAGCTGGTCCAGCAGCGGTCCCTGCGTACTGCTGGCGTCGTCCTCTGCGGGTGGCGGCGTACGCACCAGCAGATGGCCACCACCATCGACCCAGGCCAGCAGGGCCCTGGCTGCCGGTGCCGGCAGTTCGCTGCTGTCCTGCAGCAGCACCACCGTATCGCGCGGTCCCAGCGCCATCTGCTGCAGGTCCAGTCGCGGCCGCGAGTGCACGTCGATGCCATCGGCGCGCAGTGCCTGGCCAAGCACGTACAGCGGGTTGTAGCCAGCTTCGCCCTGCGGCGGCAGCTGCACGGTCTCGGTCACCCGCTCATGCGTGCGCAGAAAGAGGATCGTCAGCGGTACGCCGAGCAGCACCAGCCCGCCCAGCAACAGCGACCAGAACAGGCGCGGGCTCATGCCAGCCACCCGTATTGCTGGCGCAGCGTGTCGGCCAGTGCATCGAAATCGGCGCGGCTGGGCAGGCGGCCACCGTAGGCGGCGTACTGCCACATGCGCACGATGCGCGCGAACAGGTCACGGTCGGTGGCATCGGGCATGCGCCGCGAGGCGCGAAGGCATTGCGCTTCGGTGGCACCGGGCGGAAGCGCGATGCCGCTGCGCTCGCCCACGGTGCGTACGCTGGCGCGGTACAGCAGGGCCAGCGCCTGACGCGGCCGGCCCTGGTCCCACAGCAGGCCGGCCTGGGTGGCCACGTCCGGCGGCAGCACGACCGGCAGCTCCACCTGTTCCTCCACCACCTGTGGTGCAGCCTCGGCCTTGCGCCGGCCACTGCCGCGCAGCCACGGCAGCCACAGACGGGCGGTCAACAACAGCACCAGCAGCAGGACGCCCAGCAGGCCCCACAGACCCCACTCGGCCAGGCGCGCCAGCCAGGCAATGCTGGCCTTGCGGTTGCTGCGCTCGCCCTTGTCGCTGCCGTCGCTCTGCAGCGCCTTGTCTTCCTTCTTTTTTTCCTCGGCCTGTTCGATCGGCTTCCAGCGCGTGACCTGGCGGGTCGGGCGCTGCAGCGGATCCTCATAGGCGCGGTTCACCGCCTGGCGGAAACCGGCGGTGTCCACCGGCGCCGCACCGAAGATCATCGCCGGCGTATTGGCCGGATCGTTGGCCGCAGTGGCGGGTTCTTCCGCACGGCCCTCGTCCTCTTCGGCATCGTCGGCCTGCCCAGCGACTGTCTGCGCGTCCTGCGCATGCACTGGCGCGGAGGCCAGCGGCAGGGCAAGGCACAGCAGCAGCGCCAGCGTCGATGCTGCCGGCAGCAGCCGCTCGCGCAGGCGGCGCAGGGCGATCTCCACGTCCCACGCTTCCATCTGCGTACGTCGGTTCAAGTACAGGCCGAAGCCGGCGCCGACATAGAACGGTCCGATCAGCACCGATGCCAGCCAGCACGCCAGGTTGAAGCCCAGCTGCGCCCAGGCAGGCGTGTCCTGGCCGATCATGTCCCATGCGGCACGCCATGATTCGGACATCAGCTCCAGTGGCATGAACATGAACACCGCGCCGATCGCGCCGGACACCAGCACCCCTTCAAAGGCCATGCAGGCCACGGTCAGCACAACGGCGGCGCCCGCGGCACCGGCCGCCACGGCGCGGCGGCGTGCACCGCGCTGGGCCGGCGCGTTGCCTTCCAGCAGGTTCACCGGCAGGCACAGGCTGCGCAGTACGCTGAAGCGGCGCCAGCCCAGGTAGCCCCAGAAGCCTGCATTGCCCCAGCTGCGCTGCGCACGCAGCGCTGCCAGCGCGCCCACCGGCTCACCGAAGATGCCGCGCGACAGCACGTACAGCGGTGCGCGCTCGAACAGCGGCTTGCACCACCACATTGCCAGCCAGGCCCAGCCGAACGCATCCAGCCACCAGCCCAACGCGTTGAAGATCACGAACAGCGGCGCACTGGCCAGCAGCCAGCTGCCCCACACCGCACGTGCGTGGCGGCGCGACAGGGCGCTGCCCAGCTCCATCGCTTCCCAGCCACTGCGCGCGCGCAGCGCCACGTCCAGGCGGTCAATGCGCATTGCCGCCTCCGCGCCCGCCGCGCCACAGCCACAGCAGCACGCCGGCCCACAGCACGCCGGCCACGCTGAACTTGCCCCACGCCGGCACTTCGGCAATCGACGACCAGAACGCTTCGATGAACGCGGCCACCAGCAGCATGAACGCCACGCCCAGGCACAGCCGGGCCCCGATGCGGCCGCCTTCGACCAGGGCATCCAGGCGGCTGCGCCGGCCGGGGGCCAGCAGTTTCATGCCCAGCTGCAGGCCGGCACCGCCGGCGATCACGATCGCGGTCAGCTCGAACGCACCATGGCCTGCGACGAAGCGCCAGAACGGATCGCCATGGCCGATGTGCTGCAGGTGGCCGGCCACTGAACCGATGATCACGCCGTTGAACAGCAGCACCAGCAGCGTGCCCAGGCCGGCCAGCAGGCCACTGGCGAAGGTACGCAGGGCGATGCTGATGTTGTTCAGGATGTAGTGGCCGAACATCATCCAGTCCGTGCCGCTGTCACGCCCGAGGCGTTCGGCCGCTGGATCGTACATGCGCTCCATCTCGGCGATCTGGCGGTTGTCCATCACCATGTGGATCAGGTCCGGGTAGAGCTGCGCCAGCACGAAGCAGGCCACCGCCGGCAGCGCGAACATCGCCAGTGCCACCCACATGCTGCGCGCCTGGCTGCGCACCAGCAGCGGGAAGTCGGCCACCAGGAATTCCAGTGCACCGCGCCAGCGCGTCGGCGGAGTGCGGTACAGCACACTGTGGCCCTGCTGCATCAACTGCTGCAGGCGCTGCACCAGCTGCGGGCTGTAGCCGCGCTCGCGGGCCAGTGCCAGCTGCTGGCACAGGCGCCGGTAGCGCTGCGGGAAGGCGGCGTCGTCCACTGCCAGCGCGCTGGCCTTGCGCCGCGTGCGGCGCGCAGCACCAGCACGCAGCAGCAGCCAGTGTTCCAGGTCCTGCCATTCCTGCTGGTAGCGGGCGACGAACTGTTCCTGCTTCATCGCCGCCCCAACAGCCAGTTGGCCATGGCATACAGGCGCAGTACGCCGACCTGGCCGTGGGTGCCGGTCAGCGGTTCGGCGATGCCGGCCAGTTCCTGCTGGCGGGCCGCCGACAGCCGTGGCGCGCGCTCGGCGAAGGCCATCAGCGCGGCCTGCTCTTCCGGTCGCAGCGGCTGCGGCGGGGCCAGCACGCTGTCGATGGTGGGCGGAGGCGGCAGGTACGGCACGGGCGCATGCACCACCACGGTGCCGGCCACCAGATCGCCCAGGCGACGGCCATGGGGATCGAACAGGCTGCTGATCAGGCCCAGTGCATAGCCGAACGGCAGCATGTCCACGGTGCGCAGCAGGTTGCGGGTGATGGCAGCCATCCAGCCTACCGGCGCGCCATCGCGCGCAAGCACGCGCAGGCCCAGCGCGCGCTTGCCGAGCGTACGGCCCCACAGCGCTTCGCAGACGATCGGGTAGGCCCAGTACACCAGGAACATCAGCACCAGGCCGAGCCCGGAGCCGAACGAATCCAGCAGTGCCAGTGGAATCGACATCACCACCAGTACCGCGATGCGCACGCCCAGATCCACCAGCCACGCCATCGCCCGTGGCACCGGGCCGGCTGCCGGCAGCTGCAGCGGCACACCCTCCGGCGTCACCACCTCGCGGTAGGTATCGAGCATCGGTGCGGCCATCAGTGCGATGGCCTTCGTTGTGGGCGCCGGAGTCCTCTCCGGCAGGCAGCCACAGGCATGGGGGTCTCGACAGGTCCTGGTCGGGCCCAGACTTTAGCAGAGCCGCATGGCGGCGTTGGCTGCTCAGCCCAGGTATTCGTCCTTCAGCCGCACGTAGTGGTCGGCCGAGTAGTGCAGCGACTCGATCTCCTTGTCGCTCAGCGTGCGGGCCGGGCGGGCCGGATTGCCCACCCACAGCTCGCCTTCGCCGACCACCTTGCCCGGGCCGACCACCGCACCGGCGCCGACGAAGCCATGGCGCTCGACGCGCGCACTGTCGAGGATGCAGGCGCCCATGCCGATCAGGCTGTAGTCGCCGATCGTGCAGGCATGGATGATGCAGCCGTGGCCGACGGTCACGCCTTCGCCGATCAGGGTCGGGTAGCCGGCCTTGTTGTAGGGGCTGTGGTGGCTGACGTGGATGATGGTGCCGTCCTGCACGTTGGTGCGCGCGCCGATGCGCACGTGATTGACATCACCGCGGATGATCGTGCCCGGCCACACCGATACGTCCTCGGCCAGCTCCACGTCACCGATGACGGTGCAGGCCGGATCGATGTACACGCGCTCGCCGAGGACGGGCATCTTGTCGCGGAAGGGGCGCAGCGGGGTCATCGGTGTCTCCGGAAATCAGGACGTTCGCGACGATGATACCCGTGTGGTAGTGCCGGCCGCTGGCTGGCAACGTCAATGGGCGTACCTGGAATTCTGGGGTTGCCGGCCAGCGGCCGGCACGACCGGAAGCAGCTGCGGCTCTTCATGCCGGCGCGTGCTTGGCCAGCACCTGCCGGAACAGCTCATCCAGCCACGCCGCATCACCGTGTCCAACGGGCAGCTGTGGCGCCTGCGCAGTCCGGGTGGCCAGCTCACGATCGATGAAATCGCTGATCGCCGCGATGCGTGGTCCGGCATTGACCTCGGCACTGGCGCGTTTCACTACCAGCAGGGCATCGATGGCTTCACGCACCGGGCCATGCGGCAGCAGTCGATCCAGCAGATCCTCGAAGGCCATCGGCGGAGGTGTCTGCTCGTGCTCGATCCACTGGCAGGCCAGCAGTGGGCGCAGCACGTACAGGTACTTCTTGGTGCGTACCATCTCGCCACGCAGGTACCCGCGATGGTTCGAGCGCGCCATGCTGAAGTAGTGCCACCACGTGCCCAGCGGCGAATAGAAGGACTTTGCGGCCTCCCACAACTGCGCCACGGCGGCGTCGTCCTGCCGGTACACGATCGGCGAACGCAGCCATTCGATCAGTGTCGGATTGGATTTTGAGACCAGCCGCAGTGCCTTGCGCAGGTCCCAGCCGCTGACGTCGAGCTCATCGTCGATCGGCAGTTCGATCACATCGCGCTGCGCTTCGCCGGGACCGGTGCTCTCGTTGACGCTGAGATACCACGGCTGGCGATGCACGTAGATGAAGCGTGCGTCGTAGTCGCTGTCCGGCGAAGAGAAGCCCCAGCCACGGCTGCCGGATTCGCAGGCCAGCAGCACACGCACATTGTGGCGCTGTTCGATGTCGGCGAGGCTGGAAAGAATGGCGGCGCGCTTGTCCGGCGCGATCGGGTGGATGTCGTCCATGCAGTTGTGTTCTTAATGTCGAGCGTTCTCGACTGTAGCGCAGGTCTGCATCGCTGCGCTCGCCGGGCATGGCCCGGCGCTACCAGAGGGTGACGTTCGTCGACGAGGCATGACGGGGTAGCGCCGGGCCAAGCCCGGCGAACGCGATCACGGTTCGTAGCTGTAGCCCATGCCATACACCGAACGGATCGGTTCGCCTTCCATGCCGGCGTCGGCCAGCTTGCGGCGCAGGTTGCGCACGTGGCTGTCGACGGTGCGGTCGACCACCACGCGATGGTCCAGATAGAGGCGGTCGAGCAGCTCGTCGCGCGCCCAGATCCGGCCCGGCGTGGCCAGCAGCGTGCGCAGCAGGCGGTATTCGACCGGGGTCAGGTCCAGGCCCTTGCCGTTCCAGGTGGCGCGGGCTGCCGGTTCGTCGATATGCAGCCCGCCGTTGGCCCGCGCAGCGGGGTCCGGGCGGTAGCGACGCAGCACCGCCATCACCCGTGCGACCACTTCGCGCGGACTGAACGGCTTGCAGATGTAGTCGTCGGCACCGATTTCCAGGCCCAGCAGGCGGTCGATCTCTTCCACCCGTGCGGTGACCATGATCACCGGCACATCGCTGCTGGCGCGCAGTTCGCGGCACAGGTCCACGCCATCGCGCTGCGGCAGCATCAGGTCCAGCAGCACCAGGTCGGGCTGGTAGCGCGCGAATGCGTCGATCACCTGGCCGCCATCGTCCACCCATTCGCTGGTCATCCCGGCGGCGGCCAGGTAGTCGCGCAGCACCGAGGCCAGGCGTGGCTCATCCTCGACGATCAGGATCTTCGCAGACGCGGCGGGGGACGGGCTCATGCAGGCTCCGGCAGGGTAATGACCACGCGCAGCCCGCCCAGCGGCGAGGGCTCGGCGTGGATGAGGCCGTGGTGGGCGAGGATGATGTTGTGGCTGATGGCCAGGCCCAGCCCGCTGCCGCCGCTGGCCCGGTTGCGCGAGCTCTCCACCCGGTAGAAGCGCTCGAACAGCAGCGCGCACTTGTCGGCCGGCACGCCTGGCGCGGTGTCTTCCACGATCAGCTGCACGCCGGCAGGCACGCGCGCTGCCTGCACGCGTACGCGGCCCCCGGCGTGGGTGTAGCGCAATGCGTTCTCCAGCAGATTGGCCAGCACCTGCTGCAGGCGCCGTTCGTCACCCGATACCTGCAGCGGTGTGGCGGGCAGGTCCTCCTCCAGTGCCAGCCCCGCCATGGAGAAGCGCACGCGCATGCCATTGAGCTCGCTGCGCAGCAGCGCCGCCAGGTCCAGCGGCGCGAAGCGGTAGGCCAGGCCGCCGGACTGGGTCATCGACAGGTCGTGCAGGTCGTCGATCAACTTGCCCAGTTGGCGGATCTCGCCCTGCAGGGCACCGAGGTTGGCGCGGTCCAGCGGGCGGATGCCGTCCTCGATGGCTTCCAGTTCGGCACGAACCACCGCCAGCGGCGTGCGCAGTTCGTGCGAGATGTCGGCGATGAAGGCACGGCGGTTGCGCTCGGTGTCGTCCAGCGCCTGCGCCATCCGGTTGAAGTCGTTGACCAGTGCATCCAGCTCGTCATCGCTGGTGCGCTCGATGCGGGTGGCGTAGTCGCCAGCGGCGAGCCGGTGGGTGGCCGCCGCCAGTTTGGCCAGGCGCTGGCGCAGCGCGCGCGATACCAGCCAGGCCAGCAGTACCGTCACCAGCAGCAGCGCGATGCCGATCACCCACCACGCGCGCACCTGGGTGTTGTAGAAGTTCAGGTCGTTGGTGGCGATGACGGTCTGGAACGGCACCATGCCCAGCCAGCCGACCGTGTGCCCGTCCACCTGCACGGCGTGCGGCTCGTCGTCGCTGGTGGCATCCGGGTTGCCGGCTACGAACCGATGCTGTGCATCGAACAGGCCCAGGCGGGAGGGAACGCCGGTCTGGTCGGACAGCGGTGGCACGGGCCCCTCGTGCCCATGGGCCAGGTCCGGGCGCAGCAGCCGCGCCCAGCGGTCACTGTCGCCGCGCAGATGCTCCCAGCCGCCGTGCGCGCTGTACTCGCGCTGCAGGTGCGGCATCACCCGCTGCATGCGCAGATCGCCCTGGTCATTGAGGTAGTCCAGGAAGCCGGTCTGGAACGCCACGCGGCTGGCAATGCCGTTCACTGCCAGCACCAGCAGGCAGGCGGTGAAGATCGCGAGGAAGGTCTTCGCGGTCAGGCCGAATTTGAGTCGAATCTTCGCCATCGCCGGGCCATTAGCGGCGCATGCGGCGCCGAAAGCAAGCGCCCGCTGAGCCGGTCGCACAATCTCCATATTCTCTGCACAGTTCCACGGCAGCGTGCACGGGTCAACGCAAGGCCCCCACGCCCCCTCATGTCACTCCTGCGCCCGCTGTCCCGTTCTCCCCGTCCGCTGTTGCTGCCCCTGCTGCTGGCCCTTGCGGCCTGCTCGGCGGGCAGGTCCGAGGCCCCGGCCATCCCTGAAGTGGGCGTCATCACTGCCAGCGCACAGCCGCTGGCGCTGCAGCAGATCCTGCCCGGTCGCGCCGTACCGTTCGAGGTGTCCGAGGTGCGCCCGCAGATCGGCGGCCTGGTCCGCCAGCGGTTGTTCACCGAAGGCCAGCAGGTCAGCGCCGGCCAGGTGCTGTACCAGATCGACCCGGCGCCGTACCAGGCCGCCTTCGATACCGCGCGTGGCCAGCTGGCGCAGGCCGAGGCCACTGTGTTGTCGGCGCAGCCGAAGGCCGAGCGCACCCGCACGCTGCTGGGCATGGATGCAGCGAGCAAGCAGGACGCCGACGATGCCACCTCGGCGCTGAAGCAGGCACAGGCGAACGTGATCGCCGCGCGCGCCGCATTGCAGGCCGCGCGCATCAACCTTGACTACACCCGGGTGACTGCACCGATCGCGGGCCGCATCGGCACCTCCAGCGTTACCGCCGGCGCGCTGGTTACCGCCGGCCAGGACGCGGCGCTGGCGACCATCCAGCGGTTGGATCCGGTGTACCTGGATGTCACCCAGTCCAGCACGCAGATGCTGGCGCTGCGCAGGCAGCTCGATGCCGGCCTGGTGAAAGCCATCGACGGCAAGGCACAGGTGAAGGTGCTGCTGGAGGACGGCAGCACGTATGCGCATGAAGGAACCCTGGAGTTCGTCGGCAGCGCAGTCGACCCGGGCACCGGCAACGTGGTGCTGCGCGCGGTCATTCCGAACCCGGAGGGCCTGCTGCTGCCGGGCATGTACCTGAAGGCGGTGCTGCCGATGGCCACCGATGCGCGCGCCCTGCTGGTGCCGCAGAAGGCGGTGCTGCGCAATGAACGTGGCGAGCCGTTGCTGCGCCTGCTCGACGCCAAGGATCATGTGGTCGAGCGCCGGGTCAGCACCGGCCAGGTGGTCGGCAACCAGTGGCAGATCACCGATGGTCTCAAGACCGGCGAACGGGTGATCGTCAGCAACGGCAGTGCGGTATCACTGGGCCAGCAGGTGAAGGCGGTGGCGGCCACCACGGCGCAGCTGGCGGCGATGCCGGCGATCGACCCGAACGGCAACACTGACGAAAAGTCGCACTGAGGCCTGCCGCGCATGGTTCGTTTCTTCATCGACCGGCCGATCTTCGCCTGGGTGATCGCCATTGCGGTCAGCCTGCTCGGCCTGCTCGCGATCCTGATCCTGCCGGTGGACCGCTACCCGCAGATCGCCCCGCCCACCATCACCATCCGTGCCACCTACACCGGTGCCTCGTCGCAGACCGTGGAAAATGCGGTCACCCAGGTCATCGAGCAGTCGCAGCAGAGCCTCGATCACCTGATGTACATGACCTCGACCAGTGCCTCCGACGGCTCGGCGCAGGTCAACCTGGTGTTCGCCACCGGCACCAATCCGGACACCGCGCAGGTGCAGGTGCAGAACCAGCTGCAGGCGGCCATGGCCACGCTGCCGCAGGCGGTGCAGCAGAACGGCCTGACCATCACCAAGTCCAGTGGTTCGATCTTCGAGGTGCTGTCGTTCACCAGCGAAGACGGCAGCATGGACAACTTCGATGTCGCCAACTTCATGGAAGCGCGCATCGATGACCAGATCAGCCGCGTCAGCGGTGTCGGCAACATCCAGCCGATCGGCCAGGAGTACGCCATGCGCATCTGGCTGGACCCGGAGAAGATGCGCCAGTACGCGCTGATGCCGTCGGACATCGAGACCGCGCTGCAGGCACAGAACACCGACGTCTCGGCCGGTGAACTCGGCGGCCAGCCGGCGCTGAAGGGCCAGCAGCTCGACGCCACGGTGACCGCGCGCAGCCGCCTGCACACGCCCGAACAGTTCGCGCAGGTGGTGCTGAAGGCCGATGCCAACGGCAGCGTGGTGCATCTGGGTGAGGTGGCGAAGATCGGCCTGGGCCCGGAGAGCTACGACAGCATCAGCACCTTCAACGGCAAGCCGTCTGCATCGCTGGGTATCGAACTCAATGCCGGTGCCAACGCCATCGCCGTGTCCAAGGCCATCGATGCACGGCTTCAGCAGCTGCAGAAGTACTGGCCGCATGGCTACACCGCCCACGTGGCGTTCACCACCACGCCGTTCGTGACCATCTCGCTGAAGGAAGTGGTGATCACCCTGATCGAGGCGATCATCCTGGTGGTGCTGGTGATGTACCTGTTCCTGCAGAACTGGCGCGCCACCCTGATCCCGACCATCGCAGTGCCGGTGGTGCTGCTGGGTACGTTCGGCGTGTTGGCGGCATTTGGCTATTCGATCAACACGCTGACCATGTTCGCACTGGTGCTGGCCATCGGCCTGCTGGTGGACGATGCCATCGTGGTGGTGGAGAACGTGGAGCGGGTGATGACCTTCGAAGGGCTGGCGCCGAAGCCGGCCACGCTGAAGGCGATGGGCCAGATCACCGGCGCGCTGGTGGGCATCGTGCTGGTGCTGACCGCGGTGTTCCTGCCGATGGCGTTCTTCAGCGGTGTCACCGGCGTGATCTATCGCCAGTTCTCGGTGACGATTGCCGCCGCGATGGTCCTGTCGGTGCTGGTGGCGATGACCATCACCCCGGCGCTGTGCGGCAGCATCCTGCACCCGATTCCCAAGGGCGGCCATCCGCATGGCGACCACGGCGGCGAGCCGAGCCTGCTGGGCAAGTTCTTCATCTGGTTCAACCACCGTTTCGAGCGCACGTCCAACGACCTGCGTCGCCGGGTGGATGGCTTCCTTGGCCGGCGCACGCTGGGCGTACTGTTCTACCTGGCGCTGAGCGTGGCCACCGGCCTGCTGCTGTGGCACCTGCCCGGCGCGTTCCTGCCCGACGAGGACCAGGGCATGCTCAACGCGCTGGTGAAGCTGCCGGCCGGTGCCACCCTAGAGCAGACCCGCGCGGTGATGGATCGCCTGAGTGCCGCTGCGGTGAAGGACGACGGCGTGCTGTCGATCCAGGCCACCGCCGGTTTCAGTGTCACCGGCAGCGGCCAGAACGTCGGCCAGGCCTTCATCCGCCTGAAGGACTGGGATGACCGCAAGGATGACGCCGACACCATTGCCGCGCGGTTGACCGCGGCCATGGCCAGCGTGCCCGATGCGCAGGTGTTCATCACCTCGCCACCGGCCATCCTTGGCCTGGGCGATGCGGGCGGTTTCACCCTGGAACTGCAGGACGAAGGCGGCGCCGGCCATGCCGCCGCCGTGGCCGCGCGCAACACGCTGCTTAAGGAGGCCGCCAGGGATCCGAAGCTGGTCAACGTGCGCTACGCCAGCCTGGAAGACGCGCCGGTGTATGCAGTGAAGGTGGACGACGCCAAGGCGCAGGCGATGGGCGTGAATCCGCAGGACATCAATGACACCTTGAATGCGGCCTTGGGTGGCGACTTCGTCAACAACTTCATCTACAAGGGCCGCATCAAGAAGGTGTTCATCCAGGGCACGGCCGAAGCGCGCATGCAGCCGCAGGACATCGAGCGCTGGAGCGTGCGCAACCAGGTTGGGCAGATGGTGCCGCTGTCGTCGCTGGTCAGCGCGCACTGGTCCAGCGCGCCGGCCGCGCTGCAACGCTACAACGGCATCTCGGCGATGGAGATCACCGGCCAGCCCGCGCCCGGCGTCAGTTCCGGCGAGGCGATGGCCGAGATCGCGCGCCTGGCCGACAAACTGCCGGAAGGCTTCAGCCATGCCTGGTCGGACATGGCCTACCAGGAACAGCTGTCGGGCAACCAGGCGCCAATGCTGTACGCCATCTCGCTGCTGTTCGTGTTCCTGTGCCTGGCCGCGCTGTATGAAAGCTGGGCGGTGCCGCTCGCGGTGATGCTGGCGGTGCCGGTGGGCGTGTTTGGTGCGGTGCTGATGATGAACCTGCGTGGCCTCAACAATGACGTGTACTTCCAGGTCGGCCTGCTGACCACGATTGGCCTGGCGGCCAAGAACGGCATCCTGATCGTCGAGTTCGCGCGCATCCTTGAACAGCAGGGCAGGAACACCCGCGAGGCGATCCTGCAGGCCGTCTATCTGCGCCTGCGGCCGATCGTGATGACCTCGCTGGCGTTCCTGATGGGCGTGCTGCCGCTGGTGTTCGCCACCGGCGCCGGCTCGGCCGCGCGCCGCTCGCTGGGTACCGGCGTGGCCGGCGGCACGGTCGCCTCGATGGTGCTGGGCATGTTCTTCGTGCCGTTGTTCTACCTGCTGGTGCGCCGCCTGTTCCCGGGCCGCGCGCCGGCCCACGCCGCGGCCCCGGAGGCAAGCCCATGAAGCCGATGCTGCTGCGCGCCCTGGCGGCCGCAATGATCACCACGGTGCTGGGTGGTTGCGTGAGCATGGCGCCGCATTACCAGCGGCCCGAGGCACCGGTGCCGGCACAATTCGGCAATGCCGCCACGGGCGAGGCCGAGCCAGCACTGGCGGCGCCAGCCTGGCGCGAAGTCTTCCTCG
Organism: Stenotrophomonas maltophilia group sp. RNC7; assembly: GCF_030910085.1. Classification (NCBI taxonomy): domain Bacteria; kingdom Pseudomonadati; phylum Pseudomonadota; class Gammaproteobacteria; order Lysobacterales; family Lysobacteraceae; genus Stenotrophomonas; species Stenotrophomonas maltophilia group sp. RNC7. The sequence continues at coordinate 63,039 of NZ_JAVFVN010000444.1, forward strand.
AGCCGCGCCTGCAGCAGGTGATCGCGCTGGCGCTGCAGAACAACCGCGACCTGCGCGTGGCCATGCTGCAGGTGGAGAAGGAACGTGCGCAGTACCGCATCCAGCGCGCGGCGCTGCTGCCGTCGGTGGATGCCAGCGGCAGTGTCACCCGCTTGCGGGTGAGTGATGCCAACAGCGAGACCGGTGCCACCCAGGTGACTGAATCCAATGCCGTACAGGTGGGTATCAGCAGTTGGGAACTGGATCTGTTCGGACGCATCCGCAGCCTGAAGAACGAGGCCCTGCAGAACTGGCTGGCCAGCGCCGAGAACCAGCGCGCCGCGCGTACCAGCCTGGTGGCCGAAGTGGCCACGGCGTGGCTGGCGCTGGCAGCGGACGAGCAGTCACTGGCGTTCACCCGGCAGACCCTGGACAGCCAGCAGCAGACCCTGCAGCGCACCGAGGCCCGCCACGCCCAAGGCCTGGCCTCGGGCCTGGACCTGTCGCAGGTACAGACCAGCGTCGAAGCCGCGCGCGGTGCGCTGGCCAAGCTGCAGACGCAGCAGGCGCAGGATCGCGATGCATTGCAGTTGCTGGTGGGAGCGCCGCTGGATGCGGCCCTGCTGCCAACCGCGCAGGCGCTGGATGGCAGCGTGACACTGGCGCCGCTGCCGGCCAACCTGCCGTCCAGCGTGCTGCTGCAGCGCCCGGACGTGTTGTCCGCCGAACACGCACTACAGGCGGCCAATGCCGATATCGGTGCCGCGCGCGCCGCATTCTTCCCGACGCTGACCTTGACCGCCAACTACGGCCACAGCTCCACCGCGTTGTCGACGCTGTTCTCGGCCGGCACCCGTGGCTGGTCGTTCGCGCCCAGCATCACCGCGCCGATCTTCCACGCCGGTGCGCTGAAGGCCTCGCTGGATGCCTCGAAGATCGGCAAGGACATCGGCATTGCGCAGTACGAGAAAGCGATCCAGCAGGCCTTCAGTGAAGTAGCCGATGCGCTGGCCACGCGCGATCACCTGACCGTGCAGATGGACGCACAGCGCGCGCTGGTGGCCGCCAGCCAGCGCAGCTACACGCTGGCCGATGCGCGTTACCGCACCGGGCTGGACGGCTATCTGCAGGCACTGGATGCGCAGCGCAGCCTGTTTGCCGCACAGCAGGACCTGATCGCGCTGCAGCAGCAGGAAGCGGGAAACCGGGTGACGTTGTTCAAGGTGCTGGGCGGCGGGGCCGACGCACGGTAGCGCGTTCGCCAAGGTGGGTGCGTGTTCCGCTCCGGTGGGTGCCGACCTTGGTCGGCACACATGCACGGAGCATCGCTATCGGATGATTCGTGCCGGCCAAGGCCTGTACCCACCAGCAGCGAAAGGTCCCGCGTTACGCCACGCGGCCGCGGCGCGCGCGCTCCAGGTGCACCAGCAGCAGTGAGATCGCTGCCGGGGTCATGCCCGGGATACGCTGCGCCTGGCCGATGGTCTGCGGGCGCACCCGCTCCAGTTTCTGCAGTGCTTCGGCCGACAGCCCGCGCACGGTCGCGTAGTCGAACGCCTCGGCGATCGGCGTGGCCTCATGCCGCTGCTGGCGCTCGATCTCCTCGCGCTGGCGGTCCAGGTAGCCGGCGTACTTCACGCCGATCTCCACCTGCTCGGCCACCTTGGCGTCGGCCACGGCCGGCCCCAGCGATGGCACCTGCATCAGCTGCGCGTAATCCAGCTCGGGGCGCTTGATCAGGTCCAGCACGTTGGTCTCGCGGCTGACCGCCACGCCCAGCGTGTCCTGCACTTCGCGGCCCAGCGCATTGGCCGGGGTTGCCCACAGCGCGCCCAGGCGTGCGCGCTCGGCAGCAACAGCGGCCTGCTTCGTCTCGAACGCACCCCAGCGACGATCATCCACCAGGCCCATCTCGCGGCCGGTCGGGGTCAGGCGCTGGTCCGCATTGTCCTCGCGCAGCTGCAGCCGGTACTCGGCGCGGCTGGTGAACATGCGGTACGGCTCGTTGGTGCCGTGGGTGATCAGGTCATCCACCAGCACGCCCAGGTAGGCCTCGTCGCGGCGCGGGCACCAACCGTCCAGCCCACGCACCTGGCGTGCGGCGTTGAGGCCGGCCAGCAGGCCCTGCGCGGCGGCCTCCTCATAGCCGGTGGTGCCGTTGATCTGGCCGGCGAAGAACAGGCCGTTGACCAGCTTGGTCTCCAGCGAAGCCTTCAGCCCGCGCGGATCGAAGAAGTCGTACTCGATGGCGTAGCCCGGGCGGGTGATGTGCGCGTTCTCGAAGCCACGGATGCTGCGCACCATCTCCAGCTGCACGTCGAACGGCAGCGAGGTGGAAATGCCGTTGGGGTAGATCTCGACGATGCCCAGGCCTTCGGGTTCGACGAAGATCTGGTGGCTGGCCTTTTCGGCGAAGCGCACCACCTTGTCTTCGATGGACGGGCAGTAGCGCGGGCCGATGCCTTCGATCTGGCCGCTGTACAGCGGCGAGCGGTGCAGCGCGTCGCGGATGATCTGGTGGGTCTGCTCGGTGGTGTGGGTGATCCAGCAGCTGACCTGCTGCGGATGCTCGTCCACCGAGCCGAGGAAGGACATCACCGGCCGCGGCGAATCACCAGGCTGCTCGTCCATCACGCTGTAGTCCAGCGAGCGGCCATCGATGCGCGGCGGCGTGCCGGTCTTCAGGCGGTCGACCTGGAACGGACGCTCGCGCAGGCGCGCCGCCAGCGTGGTGGCCGGCGGGTCGCCCATGCGGCCGGCGGCGTACTGGGTCGGGCCGACATGGATCTTGCCGGCCAGGAAGGTGCCGGCGGTCAGCACCACGGCCTCGGCATCGAAACGCAGGCCGGTCTGGGTAATGACGCCGCGCACGGCGTCGCCTTCAATGACCAGGTCATCGACGGCGGCCTGGAACACGGTCAGGTTGGCCTGGCCTTCGACGATGGCGCGGATCGCCATGCGATACAGGTTGCGGTCGGCCTGGCAGCGGGTGGCGCGTACGGCCGGGCCCTTGGAGGCGTTGAGCGTGCGCCACTGGATGCCGGCGCGGTCGGCGGCATGCGCCATCGCACCGCCCAGGGCGTCGATTTCCTTGACCAGATGGCCCTTGCCGATGCCGCCGATGGCCGGGTTGCAGCTCATCGCGCCCACTGTTTCGATGTTGTGGGTCAGCAGCAGGGTGCGCACGCCGGTACGGGCCGCGGCCAGCGCGGCTTCGGTGCCGGCGTGGCCACCGCCGATGACGATGACGTCGTAACGATGGAAGGACGGGTTCATGGGGCTGTTCAGCTGGGGGCGGGCGCGGCCGGGGCGGCACCGGGGTGGCGATTTTAGCGCCATTCGGGGCTGGGACGTCGGCGCCGGCCGGCTCCCGTCGAAATCAGCCCTAAAGTTGGCAGGATTTTTGCAGATAACCCAATAGCACCCACCGTGGCTGGCGCCGCAGGCGCCCGTGACCGGAATTGGAACAGGGGCCGGTACAGGCGCACGGTGGGGGAGCAGGGGGCCGGCAGTCGGGGGACTGCCCGGCCCTGTTTTTTTCTGGAGGCTATCGGGAGAGCTCCATCCACGCATGGTGTGGATCTACTGATGACGGGCCTTGGGTAGATCCACGCCATGCGTGGATGCCGTGGCGGCGGCACCAGAACAACGTGCCCCAAAAACAAACGGCCCCGCACTGCGGGGCCGTCTGCCTTCAGAGGTGCCGACATCCGACAGGGCCGGAACAGGGGGGATCCAGATGTTCCTGTCGGATATCGGCGTAGAGCTTTTTGCGGCGGCCCGTGTCGTTTTTGTCACTTTGTGACGCGGGCCGTCACTGGCCCCGTAGAGTGCGGCTTGGACCGTGTGAAATGCAAGACGGTTCAACGCTCAACTGTGCGCTGCGTCCCACGATCCATGTTGCGCCAGGGGGAACCGTTCATTCTTGGCGCACTCGGCGCCGGAGCCGGACGGGCCGGCGGCGGGGGCGCAGAGGGCTGGATGTTCGATTGCGGCGGCCGGCGCATCGAGTCCATGTTCCGCCACGGCGAACCGCCGTTGTACGACGGCCGCGAAGGCGGTGGCGGGCGGTTCTCGCCGCCGTTGCCGGGTGGGCGCGGTGGCGGGCGGTGGTTGTGCGGCGGGCGGTAGATCGGGCGCGAGTAATACGGATTGCCATAGCCGCCGTAGTAGCCGCCATAGCCGCCGTAGTACGGGTAGCCGTAGTTGTAGGGATAGCCGGCGGGGTAGCGGTACTCCACCGACGGCGCACCGTGGTAGTAGCTGCCGCTGCGGCCACCGCCGACATAGTCGTAGGTGGTGCAGCCGGTCAGGGCCAGCATCAGGCCACCGGCAAGCATCAGGCGCGTTTTCATGGTGGGTCCCCCCAGAGGACGGGTTGTACAGGGAGCTTCATGCGCAGGCGTTGAATCGGCCCTTAACTTCACTGTCCAGGATGAATGGAGGTGAAGGCTGCCATGCTGGCATGACCTGTGCCGGGGTCGCCAGCAGGGAGCCATACGTTAATCTTGCGTCATGAGCGATTCACTGTTGCCCCGTGCCGATGATGTCCTGGCTGCCGCTGCGCGGATCGCGCCGCACGCCAGCGTGACCCCGGTGCTGCGCTCGCGCACGCTCGATGCGCTGGCCGGCGCGCAGCTGGCGTTCAAGGCCGAGCATCTGCAGCGCGGTGGCGCATTCAAGTTCCGCGGCGCCTGCAATGCGGTGTGGTCGCTGGATGCCGATCGCGCCGGCGCCGGCGTGGTCACCCATTCCTCCGGCAACCACGGCGCCGCCCTGGCCCTGGCCGCGCGCACCCGTGGCATTCCCTGCCACGTGGTGGTGCCCGAAGGTGCAGTGGCAGCCAAGCTGGCCAACATCGCCCGCCATGGCGCCACGCTCTGGCGCTGCCCGCCGACCATCGCCGACCGCGAGGCCACCTGCGCCAAAGTACAGGCTGATACCGGCGCGACCCTGGTCCATCCCTATGCGGACCCGGCGGTGATGGCCGGGCAGGGCACCGCAGCACTGGAGCTGCTGCACAGCGACGGCCCGTTCGACGTGCTGGTGGTACCGGTGGGCGGCGGTGGCCTGGCCAGCGGTACCGCGCGGGCCCTGCAGCTCGCCAGCCCGCAGACCCGGCTGGTGCTGGCCGAGCCGGCCGGCGCGGACGACACCGCGCGCTCGTTGGCCGCTGGCGAGCGCCAGGGGCCGTTCACCCCGGACACGATCTGCGACGGTCTGCGCACCCTGATCGGCGCGCCCAACTTCGAGCTGCTGCGCGCGGCCAACGCCGAGGTGATCGTGGTCGATGACGCGGCGACGATGGCGGCGATGCGCTTGCTGTGGGAGGTCCTCAAGCAGGTGGTCGAGCCGTCATCGGCGACCGTGCTCGCCGCGGTGCTGGCGCAGCCGCAGCGTTTTGCCGGCCTGCGCGTGGGCCTGGTGCTGTCCGGCGGCAACGTCGACCTGCCCGCACTGCGCTGGGGGGCGCCGTGAGCCGCGACCGGCACCGGCATCGCACTGGCCTGCTGGGCTGGCTGTGGCGGTTGTTCGTCCTGCTGGTGATCTGGCTGCTGGGCGTGACTGCCTGGATCGTCTGGGTCGGCGAGCGTGACCAGGCGGCCAAGGCCGACGCCATCATCGTGCTCGGTGCGGCGGCCTATGACGCCAAGCCGTCGCCGGTATTCGAAGAACGCATCCGTCATGGGCTGGATCTCTATGAGGCCCAGTTCGCGCCACTGCTGATCTTCACCGGCGGCTATGGTGGTACCGGCGCGCGCTTTTCCGAGTCACAGGTGGCGCGGCGCTATGCGCTCAAGCACGGCGTGCCGGACGATGCGATCCTGATCGAGACTGCCTCGCGCAACACCGTGCAGAACCTGGTGGAAGCCAAGCGGCTGATGGACCAGCGCAACCTGCACCGGGTGATCATCGTCAGCGACCCGCTGCACATGGCGCGCGCGCTGCGCCTGAGCAAGGCGCTGGGCATCGATGCACTGGCCTCGTCCACGCCCAGCACGCGCTTCCGCAGCTTCCACACCAGCTGGCGCTTCCTGGTGCAGGAAATCTACTTCTTCCACCGCGACCTGGTGCGGCCGCCGCTGAGTTCGCCGGCCAATACCTGAGCGGCTGCCGCGCCGCTGCGCTCGCCGGGCATGGCCCGGCGCTACCATTGGTGCACCCGGCGCGGCCCCTATCGCGCGCCCGGTAGCGCCGGGCCATGCCCGGCGGCTTTCGATCAGGTCTGCTTGCGCCGGATCGGAATCGCCGACACCGGCACTGAGGCCACGTCATGCCCGCCTTCGCGGATCGGTGCGCCCGGGTCCGGTGCCCAGGCATGGGCATAGATCACTTCCCAGCTGCTGGGCAGCTTGCCGTCGGCGCGCCGCATCGGTTCATACGCCACTGCCGCCGCAGCGAAACGGCCACGCCCGGTCAGCGTGTGGCGGCGATCCACCCGCGCATTGGTCGCGCCCATCGCGCGCAGCTCGCGCATCAACGAGGGCAGGTCGTCGTAGGTCAGGGTGAACAGATCGCGGTCCAGCACCGGGTCGCGGAAGCCGGCCATCATCAACGCATCGCCGAACTGGGCGATCTGCGCAAAGCGGCTCACGTGCGGGCGGTCATCGGCGGCCGCGAAGGCTTCGTTGAGCTCGACCAGCGTGTCCGGGCCGAAGGTGGAGCACAGCAGCAGGCCACCGGGCTTGAGCACCCGACGAAATCCGGCGAACACCGCCGGCAGGTCGTCCACCCACTGCAGGCACAGGTTGCTGAAGATCACGTCCACGCTGTTGTCGGCCAGCGGCAGCGCGGCGGCGTCGCCGCACAGGCGCTGGAACGGCTTCCACCAACCGGCCTGGCGCTTGGCCTGGTCCAGCATCGGCAGTGCCACGTCCAGCGCGATCACCTGCGCCTTCGGCCAGCGCTTCTTCATCAGCGCACTGGCGTGGCCGGTTCCGGCGCCAATGTCCAGCACCACCTCGGGCTTGCGTGCTTCCAGGTAGTCCAGCGATTCCACCAGCCGCGCCTGCACCTCGCGCTGCAGGGCGGCGGCGGCGTCGTAGCTGGTGGCGGCGCGGGCGAACGCGCGTCGGACATGGCGGGCATCGAAGTGGGACGGCATTGCGAAAGTCTCTTAGAACGTACCGGGGTAGGCGCCGCCGTCGATCAGCAGGTTCTGCCCGGTGAGGTAACCGGCGTGTGCGCTGCACAGGAAGGCGCAGGCGGCGCCGAACTCGTCCGCCGTGCCGAAGCGGCCGGCGGGAATCTGCTGGCGGCGGCGTTCGGCCACTTCGCCGGCATCGCCGTCCTTGCCCGCAGTGTGGGCGAAGTTGGCGCGCAGGCGGTCGGTGTCGAACTGGCCGGGCAGCAGGTTGTTGATCGTGACGTTGTGCGCCACGGTGCGGCGCGACAGGCCGGCGACGAACCCGGTCAGGCCGCTGCGTGCACCGTTGGACAGCGCCAGGATGTCGATCGGGGCCTTCACCGCCGACGAGGTGATGTTGACGATGCGGCCGAAGCCACGCGCGATCATTGCGTCCACGGTGGCGCGGATCAGCGCGATCGGCGCCAGCATGTTGGCGTCCAGCGCGGCAATCCAGTCGTCGCGTTCGAAATTGCGGAAGTCGCCCGGTGGCGGGCCACCGGCATTGGTGACCAGGATGTCCACCTGCGGGCATGCGGCCAGCGCCGCGGCACGACCGGCGTCGGTGGTGACGTCGGCGGCGACCGCGCGCACCTCAGCGGCACCGGGCAGGGCGCTCAGCTCTGCGGCGGCAACCTGCAGTGCCTCCTCGCCACGGGCCACGATCACCACGTTGACGCCCTCGCGCACCAGCGCACGCGCGCAGCCCAGGCCCAAGCCCTTGCTTGCGCCGCAGACCAGTGCCCAGCGGCCGTTGATACCCAGATCCATGCGTCAATCCCGTGGAATGAGGAAGGCGCTCATTGTCCGCCATCGGCCAGTGACAGGCCGGCAACGAAGTGTTGCAGGGCGCTGGCCACCTCGTCGGCATGGCCGAGGAAGGGCGCGTGGCCGCCATGGGCGATGGTCAGTGCCTGCGCACCCGGGGCCAATGCCGCAGCGGCCTGCATCGCCGCCGGAGACACCAGCCGGTCGCGCTGGCCGGCGATCCACACGCTGGGCCTGGCCAGCGTCGGCAGTGCGCCGCGCAGGTCGGTGCTTTCCAGCAGGCGCAGGCCTTCCAGCAGAGCGCGTTCGGTGGGCGCGCCGCGCTCGACCAGGCGCTGACGCAGCGTGCGCAGCTCCTCGCGGGCGTGCGCCGAGCCCATCACGTCCAGCGCCAGGAAACGCTCCAGGGTGCCACCGAAATCGGTCGCCAGCTCGCGCCCGAACTGCTCGAACACCGCCGGCTCCACCGCATGCGGCCAGTCGTCGCCACGCACGAAGCGCGGCGTGGCCGCGATCATCGCCAGCCCGCGCACCTTCGGAAGCGTCGCGGCGGCGTGCAGTGCGAACAGGCCGCCCAGTGACCAGCCGCACCACACCGCCGGCGGCGTGGCCGCGGCAATGGCGTTGACCACGAATGGCAGGCGCAACGGTGTGGTGTCTTCGCGGCTGTGGCCATGGCCCGGCAGATCAACCAGATGCAGGGTGAACCGCTCGGCCAGGCGCTGCACCAACGGTGCGAACACACCGCCCTGCAGGGCCCAGCCATGGATCAGTACCAGGTCCGGCCCCTGGCCGGTGACGTCGATATGCATGGGAAAACGACAGCAGGCTCAGGCAAAGACAGGCAACGGCGGTGGCACGGCGTCACGCACCGCCAGATCCACGCGATCGCGCGCGCTGGCGATCGCGTCCACCAGGCCACGCACCTGTTCCGGCGTGTGCAGGGCGGACAGGGTGACACGCAGGCGCGCCTTGCCTTCGGGCACCGTGGGCGGACGGATCGCACCGACCAGCCAACCGGCCTGTTCCAGTGCCTTGGACATCGCCACAGCGCGATGATCGTCACCACACAGCAGCGGCTGGATCGGCGTTTCCGAAGCCATCAGGTCCAGGCCATGGCGGCGTGCCTCGCTGCGGAACAGCGCGATCAGGTCGGTCAGTTTCGAGCGGCGCCAGTTGTCACGGCGTGCCAGGCGCACCGCTTCCAGTGCAGCGGCGGCCAGCAGTGGCGGCATCGCCGTGGTGTAGATGTAGGGGCGTGCGGTTTCGGCCAGGTGCTCGACCAGATCGTCGCGGCCCAGCACCAGCGCGCCGGAACCGCCCAGTGCCTTGCCCAGCGTGACCAGCTGCAGCGGCACATCGTCCACACCCAGCCCGGCGGCGGCCACGGCACCACGGCCGTCACCGATCACGCCTACGCCGTGCGCATCGTCCACATAGAACAGCGCCTGCTGCAGGCGTGCCACAAGCGACAATGCACGCAGCGGTGCGATGTCGCCATCCATGCTGAAGACACCATCGGTGGCCAGCATCGCCGCGCCGTCGGGCGCGTGCTTGAGCTGGCGCATCGCGCCTTCGGCATCAAGGTGCGGATAACGGCGCAGGCGCGCACCGGCCAGCCGCGTCGCATCCAAGAGGCTGGCGTGGTTGAGCTTGTCCTGCACGCAGACATCACTCTCTTCGCTCAGCAGTGCCTGCTGCACGGCCAGGTTGGCGGCGAAGCCACTACCGAACAGCAGCGCGCGCGGGTAGCCCAGCCACTCCGCCACTTCGCGCTCCAGTGCGTCATGCAGGGCGTGGTGGCCGCAGACCAGGTGCGATGCACCGGCGCCGGTGCCTTCGCGTGCGGCGGCATCCTGCAGCGCATTGACCACGCTGAACTGCTGGGCCAGGCCCAGGTAATCATTGCTGCAGAAGCCAGTCAGCCACTGGCCGTCCACTTCCAGGCGGACGCCATCACGACGGTTGACCGTGCGCCGCGTGCGGCGACGGCCCTGGGCATCGCGCAGGGCGCGCTGGGCGTGGAGGCGGGCGGTCAGGTCGGGGCGGGCCATGGCGGCTGAATGCGGCGACGGGGCGGCTAGGGTAGCGCGTTGCCGCGACGCCTGCTTGCGGCCTGTCTCAGGCCGCGTGAGCACAGCCACAGCCGGGCGCTTCGGCGCTGATATCGGCGTGCACGGTGCCACCGTGGTCGTGGCCCTCGGCGTCCACCTGCATCGCCATCGGTTGCAGGCCCAACCGCGCGAACAGGGCCAGGTCGCGCTCGCTCTCCGGGTTACCGGTGGTCAGCAGCTTGTCGCCGTAGAAGATCGAGTTGGCACCGGCCACGAAGCACAGCGCCTGCAGTTCGTCACTCATGGCTTCGCGCCCGGCCGACAGCCGCACCATCGAGCGCGGCATGGCGATGCGCGCCACTGCGATCATGCGCACGAACTCGAACGGGTCCAGCTCGGCACTGCCATGCAGCGGGGTGCCCGCCACCTGCACCAGCCTGTTGATCGGCACCGAATCGGGATGCGCCGGCAGCGTGGCCAGCGCCAGCAGCAGGCCGACGCGCTGCGCGCGCGTCTCGCCCATGCCGACAATGCCGCCGCAGCAGGTCTTCAGGCCGGCCTCGCGCACGTGCTCCAGCGTGTCCAGGCGGTCCTGGTACTGGCGCGTGTGGATGATCGAATCGTAGTAGTCCGGCGCGGTGTCGAGATTGTGGTTGTAGTAGTCCAGGCCGGCGTCCTTCAGCGCACGTGCCTGTTCGCCACTGAGCATGCCCAGCGTGGCGCAGGTCTCCAGGCCCAGCGCCTTCACCCCGGCGATCATCGCCGCAACCTTGGGAATGTCGCGGTCCTTCGGTGAACGCCACGCGGCGCCCATGCAGAAACGCGACGCACCGGCGGCCTTCGCCTGGCGGGCCTTGGCCAGCACCGCATCGGTATCCATCAGCTTCTGCGCGTTCACGCCGGTGCTGTAGCGCTGCGCCTGCGGGCAGTACGCGCAGTCTTCCGGGCAGCCTCCGGTCTTCACCGACAGCAGCGTGGAGACCTGCACCTGCGCCGGGTCGAAGTGCTCACGGTGGACCGCCGCGGCGCGGAACAGCAGCTCGGGCAACGGCAGGTCGAACAGGGCCTGCAGTTCGTCGTGTTGCCAGTCGTGGCGGATGGCAGCAGCCATGGCGGACCTTGGGTACGAGTGGAGCGAGGGCGGCAGTGTGGGTGGGGTGGGGAGGGCTGTCAACTATTTATTGACTGATATGGTTTACCAATTATTGGCGTGTCCTACAGCGAGGAATGCGCCGCATTTCACCGCATCCTGCAAGGCCTCCGGCCACAGTGGCCGCTGCCCGACGCAAGCGCTGGCGCGCAGACTCTTTCCCATGACCGATCTCCATCGCCTCCGCGGCCGCATCACCGCGCTGGTTATCAGCGAAGCCTGGCGCCGCCGTGCCGCGCTCTGGGGCGGCGCTGTGGCTGTGGCACTGGTGGCGATCCTGTTTGCCAAGGCCAGCGATGCGGCCTTCCATCTGTTCCAGCGCATCACCGCGCACTCGCCATGGTGGGCCCTGCTGCTCACGCCGGGCATCTTCGCGCTGCTGGCCTGGCTCACTTCCGGCGTGCTGAAGCCCACGCGGGGCAGCGGCATTCCGCAGGTCATCGCTGCGCTGGACAAGGCCGATGAGCCGTTCCGGAAAACCAACCTTTCCCCAGCAGTTTCGGCCGGCAAGCTGCTGCTGACTTCGCTGTCGCTGCTGGGGGGGGCATCGGTCGGGCGCGAGGGGCCCACCGTGCACGTAGGCGCAAGCCTGATGTATCTGTTCGGCCGCTGGTTCGGCTTCAATGATCCCCGCGAGCTCTCGCACTTCCTGCTGGCGGGTGGCGCTGCCGGTATTGCGGCGGCGTTCAACACGCCGCTGGCCGGCATCGTCTTCGCCATCGAAGAGCTCAGCGGCCGCTTCGAGCATCGCTTCTCAGGCACATTGCTGACCGCGGTGATCGTCGGTGGCGTGGTGTCGCTGGGCCTGCTGGGCAACTACACCTACTTCGGCCATGTGAGCGCACGCCTGCCGCTCGGCCAGGGCTGGCTGGCCATCCTGCTGTGCGGCGTGGTGGCGGGCCTGCTGGGCGGGCTGTTCGCACGTGCGGTACTGTCCAGCGCGGCGGGCCGTCCGCGTTGGCTGGGGCAGCTGCGGCAGCGGCATCCGGTGCTGTTGGCGGCAGGCTGCGGCCTGGTGGTGGTGGCGCTGGCGTTGACCTTCGGCGACGGCGCGTTCGGTACCGGCTACGAGCAGGCGCGCAGCCTGGTGCAGGGGCAGGCGATGGTCGGCCACGAGTTCGGGTTGATGAAGCTGCTGGCCAACCTCGCATCGTACGTGGCCGGTATTCCCGGCGGCCTGTTCTCGCCCGCGTTGGCGGTCGGTGCGGGACTGGGCCACAACCTGGCGGTGCTGATGCCGGGCGTGGATCCGCGTGCGTTCGTGCTGCTGGGCATGTGCGCCTACCTGACCGGCGTCACCCAGGCCCCGCTGACCTCGGCGGTGATCTCGCTGGAGCTGACCGACAGTGGTGATCTGCTGCTGCCGATCCTGGCCACGGTGCTGATCGCACGCGGCGTGTCCGGGCTGGTGTGCCGCGTGCCGATCTACCGTGGGTTGGCGGAGCTGTTGATGGTGCCGAGCACGGCTGAAGATGTGGCTGTCGAGGCGCCTGGTGTGCGAACCTCCCGCACCCGCGAAAATGGAGATGACTAGGAGCAATGCAGCCTGTAGCAGCAATTCTCCTCCCAGAGGAGGTGTTGGCGACGTTACGGTGCTACTTCGTGACCGATGATGGCTCGCTTCCGGAAGTGGAGCTCGCGTACCGTGAGGCCGCCGGAACGGCCGATGCGTTCGCCTATCTATTTGCCTGCGGTGCCCGCGTCGCGGGTTCTCGAAGCGTGCAGCTCTGGCACCGTACGGAAGATCTTGGTCAGCCGTTCATGGGACCGGGCGACGCGCGACGCGTTCTCCAGGACGAAGTGGAACCCTTCCATGTCTGCCTTGCAGACATGGCCTGCGGCGGCGTTCTTCTGCCAGAACTGGGTGTGCTCGTCATGCGCCATGGGTTGACGCTCGATTACCGCATGGGAGCGTCATGGGGCCAGCGGGAGGTCCAGGCCTTCCTGCTCCTTCTGCACCAGTTGCAGCGGCGGGGTGGCGTGATGACCGTTCCCTGGTGGGGTGAAGAGGGCCAGCACAGGTTCGAAACCGCGTTGGCAGCCGTTGAGATTTCTTGAGCGGGTTTGCCGCAAGGCAGGCACGCAACGGATAGACAACGATCATTGCTTCAATCAACGCGATCAATCAGCCCTCCATCTTCACTCCAGCAGTGAAGCTGATTCCGCGTTGCACCGTCTACCCGATGCCACGCGCGGCACAGAAGATGCGTCGACGCCGGGGCTGCACCCGGACCTGCATCGAGAGCGCGATCATGATCAACTGCCGTATCCGCCGCCTGGCGGCTGCCGTCCTGGCCCTGGCCAGTTCTCCCGCGCTGGCGATGTCCGGCGCGCCCCTGCTGCCCAGCGAGCGCAGCATCGGTACCCTCGAACCGGTGGCGCGTTTCGAAGGTGCCATGCCCACCAGCGTGGCGGTATCAGAAACCGGGCGCATCTTCGTCAACTTCCCGCGCTGGGGCGATGACGTGAGCTACAGCGTGGCCGAATGGCGCGACGGCCGCGCCGTGCCCTATCCGGATGCGCGCATCAACCGCAAGGATGGTCCCGATCCGGCGGCCCATTTCATCAGCGTGCAGAGCGTGGTGGCCGATGGCCAGGGCCGGTTGTGGGTGCTGGATACCGCCGCGCCCGGGTTCTCTGCGCCACAGGCCGGCGGTGCCAAACTGGTGGCGATCGACCTTGCCACCAACACCGTGGCCAAGACGCTGGTGTTCCCGGCCAACGTCATCGACGCGCGCACCTATGTCAACGATGTGCGCTTCGATTTCCGTGTTGGCCGCGAGGGCGTGGCCTACGTGACCGACTCGTCGCTGAGCGGTATCGGCGGCATCATCGTGATCGACCTCGCCACTGGCGCCGCGTCCAAGCGACTGGTGGGCCACGTATCCACCTCGGCCGATGCCGCCTTCGTGCCGATCGTGGAAGGGCAGCAGATGCGGCTGCGCAACGCGGATGGTTCGACGCAGCCGTTCACCGTGGCCGCCGATGGCATCGCCCTGTCGCCCGATGGCGCCACGCTGTTCTACACACCCCTGTCCAGCCGTCATCTGTACAGCGTGCCGACCGCGCTGCTGCGCGATCCGAAGGTGAGTGAAGCGGAACTGGCGGCTGCGGTGGTCGACCTCGGCGACAAGGGCGCCTCCGATGGCATGGAGATGGACGCCAACGGGCGGTTGTATGCCAGCGACTACGAGCACAACGCCATCCATGCCCGTGACGCGCAGGGGCGATGGACGACCGTGGTTCACGACTCGCGCATCTTGTGGCCGGATACGTTGTCGATGGGGCCGGATGGCTATCTGTACTTCACCACCAACCAGCTGCACCGCCAAGCCGGATTCAATGGCGGCGTTGATCGGCGGCAGGCGCCGTACATGGTGTACCGCACGCGGGTGGATGCCGCGCCGGCGCCCACGAGGTGAAGTGATCCGTAAACGGGTAAGGATGCCTACGGGTTGAAGGGCGAGCGTCTGATGGCCCCAGGGCCGGGGTGCGATCACGCTGTAGTGCATGCCGGTCCTGTTCAAGTCCACTCGCCTCCTGCAGGCGGCGCTTCGCGTGCTGCTGCCACTGCGCTGCCTGGTATGCGGCGATCCGGGCCATGATGATCTCGACCTGTGCCGCGCCTGCCTCGCCGGACTCCCCTGGGCCGGCCGCGCCTGCCTGCGTTGCGCGCTGCCGTTACCGGACGCCGCCCTGATCGTCTGCGGCAGCTGCCGCGAGGAAGCGCTACCGCAGACGGCCACCCATGCCAGCCTGTTGTACCTGCCGCCAGTGGACCAACTGCTGGTGCGCTACAAGTTCCATCAGGACCTGGCGGCTGGTCGCCTGCTGGCGCAGTTGATGCTGCGCGCACCACCGCCCTGGTCATGCCCACCGCTGGTGCCGGTGCCGCTGCACCGCCGGCGCCTGCGCCAGCGCGGCTACAACCAGGCCGCCGAACTGTGCCGGTTGCTGCCGATGCCGGTCTGGCAGGGCCTCTACCGGCGCCGCCACACCGCGCCGCAGTCCGAGCGCAGCGCAGAACAGCGCAGGGACAACCTCTTTGACGCATTCGGCACGCGCTTGTCGCCGCCGACACGGCTGACCGTGGTGGACGATGTGATGACCACCGGCAGCACAGTGATGGAAATCGCCGAGACGTTGCGGCTGGCCGGTGCCAGGGACGTGCGGGTATGGGTGTGCGCACGGGTGCCGTAACGGCCGCAGCGATTGACGACGTATGACGGCTGCTGAAGGATGCCCATCCTTCAGCGTGTGGTGCTCGACTTCGTCGCCGCAATGGGTACACGGATGCAAAGACCCTAAAGTTCCGCGCACTCCCGCCGATAGCGGTTGGCGGTCGAGTCGGTGCTGGCCGCATGTTCTCTCTGCACGATGTCTGCTCACAGCCCCAGGTCTGTACCAATGCTGGACAAGGAAGTCGTTGATGGGCAACAGAAAAGCAGGATGCAGCGTGCGTGCCGTTCTGGGCACTGCGGGACTGTTGTGGATCGGCGTCGTGCATGCACAGTCGGCCAGTCCCTCGTTCGCCGAGCAGCAGGAACTGCGCGAACGCGCCGAGCGCGAGGCGCGCGAGCGTGAGCAGCGGCAGGCATTGCCGGATGTATCACGCGAACAGCCGGCCGCTGCCACCGATCTGCATTCGCTGGAACTGCCGGACGAAGAACCGTGCTTCACCCTGCAGCAGCTGCAGCTTGACGGCGCGCATCTGGGGCAGTTCGCGTTCCTGCAGCGCTATCTCGATCGCTACCGTGGCCGCTGCGTGGGCCAGCAGGGCATCGCGCTGATCGTGCGGCGTGCCTCGGATCTGGCGCTGGCCAAGGGCTACGTGACCACCCGCATCGGCCTGCCCGAGCAGAGCCTGGGCAGCGGAACCCTGCGCCTGCAGCTGGTGCCGGGCGTGATCCGGCAGATCCGCTTCAACGCGGAAGAGGTACCCGATTCGATGTGGAAGAGTGCGTTTCCCGCGCGGCCGGGGGACGTACTCAATCTGCGCGCGTTGGAACAGGGCCTGGAGCAGCTCAAGCGAGTTCCGTCGCAGGACGTGAACATGGAACTGGTGCCGGGCGAGGCGCCCGGCGAGTCGGACGTGGTCATCAGCATCCGCCACGGCAAGCGATGGCGTGCCTCGGTGTCGCTGGATGATGCCGGCAGCCGTGCGACCGGAAAGCAGCAGGTCGGCGCGACCGCGTGGGTAGACAACCTGGCTCGCGTCAACGACCTGCTCAGCATTGGCGTCAGCAGCGACGGCAGTGCCGACAAGGGCCGGGGTACCCACGGCTTCAATGCATCGTGGTCGGTTCCGCTGGGCAACTGGCGTTTCAGCACCAGCACCTACAGCTCGCGCTACAAGCAGACCATCGCCAGCAACGCCGACACGTTCGCCAGCACCGGCACCTCCAGCAACGTCGACCTGGCCGTGGAACGGCTGCTGGTGCGTGGCCAGAGCTATCGCAGCGGCATCGAGCTGCGCGTGGCGCAACGGTCGTCGCACAGCTACGTGGAAGGCGTGGAGATCGAAGGCCAGCGCCGGCGTACCACCTCGGTCGAGCTGGCGCTGCTGCACCGCCAGTACCTGGGGCGGGTCCAGGCCGATGTCCGCCTGGCGCACCGCCGCGGCGTGCCGTGGCTGGGAGGGGATGATGACGCCGTGGGCCGTGATGACTTGGCGCCGACGTTCCGCTATGGGCTGACCACGCTGGATATCGGCGCCGGTGGCGCCCTGACATCCGGGCCGCGTCCGCTGGCATGGAACACCGCGCTCCGCTACCAGTGGAGCGAGGACGCCCTGTATGGCTCGGAGTTCATCAGCGTCGGTGGCCGCTATACCGTCAACGGCTTCGATGGCGAGGTGCCACTCGGCGGAAGCCGTGGCGGCTACTGGCGCAACAGCATCAGCTGGATGGCACATCGCGCCATCGCGCCCTATGCGGGCATCGATATCGGCCACATCGAGCGCGACGACCGCCAGGGTATCGGCGGCGGAACCCTCAGCGGCGCCCACCTGGGTGCACGCGGCGAGCTGGGCGGATGGGCGTGGGATGGCTTCGTCGGCGTACCGATGAGCCGCCCGGCGTGGCTCAAGCATGAGGCACGCGGTCACGTGATCGGATTCCGCGCGTCCTGGCAGTTCTGATTCGACTGGAAGCACCGTCGCCGCGCGGCGACGTGATCGGGTTGTTGTGTGTGCAGTTCCCCCCTGGGTTGATGGAAGCACCTGGCATGAAGAACGTATTCCGCAGTCTGTCCCTGTCCGCTTCGGGCGCCGGTTGGGCCACGCGCCTGCGCACCGCGATGGCGAGCGCCACCCTGGCATTGGCGTTCCTGGCCCCGGGCAGCTCGTTTGCCCAGGTGCAGGTACAGGCCGGCGAGCAGGCGCGGGCCGACCAGGCGGCGAACGGCGTGCCGGTCATCCAGATCAACCGGCCCAACGCGGGCGGCGTATCGCACAACCGCTTCCAGGATTACAACGTCGGGCGCGAGGGGCAGATCCTCAACAACAGCGCGAGCACCGTGCAGACCCAACTGGGTGGCTACATCCAGGGCAACGGCAACCTGCAGCCGGGCCAGTCGGCACGATTGATCCTCAATGAGGTGACATCCACCAACGCATCGCGCCTGCAGGGCCACATCGAGGTGGCGGGGCGCTCGGCGGCGGTGATCGTCGCCAACCCCAATGGCATCACCTGCGATGGCTGCGGCTTCATCAATACCACCCGTGGCACGCTGACCACCGGCACCCCGGTGTTCGGCAACGATGGCAGCCTGTCTGCGTTCCGGGTGTCGCGCGGAACGATCCGCCTGGAAGGCAACGGCCTGGATGCCGGCAACCTGGAAGGCGTCGACCTGCTGGCCCGCGCGGTGCAGCTCAACGCGGGCCTTTGGGCGCGCCAGGTGAACGTGGTCACCGGCGCCAACCAGATCGATGCCCAGACCCTGGCGACGCAGGCGATCACCGGAGAAGGCGAACGCCCGCAGTTCGGCCTGGATGTTGCCGCCCTCGGGGGCATGTATGCAGGCAAGATCCGGTTGGTCGGTACCGAGGCCGGCGTGGGCGTGCGCAGCACGGGCCAGATGGTGGCCGACGCAGGCGACTTCATCCTGACCCAGGCCGGCGATGTCCGCCTGAGCGGACGCACGGCGGCCGCAGGCCGCCTGCAGATCGAAACCGACGGTGACCTGAAGGCCGACGGTACCCAGTACGCACAGGGAGATCTTCAGATCCGTGCCCGGCAGGCGTCGCTTGCCGGTTCGACGTCGGCGGGCGCTGCGTTGGCCGTACGCGCCAACCAGAATCTGGACCTGGCCGGCAGCGCGCAGGCCGCACAGATGCAGCTGGACGCCGGTGGCACGCTGACCCTGGCTGACACGGTGAAGAGCGCGGGCAGCATCGCGCTGGCTGCCGCACAGGTGCAGAACCATGCACAGGTGACCGCAGGCGCCGGGCTTGCCGTGCGCGCCGACACGCTGGCACAGGACAAGGGCGCGCGCCTGGGCGCGCAGGCGCTGGACGTGCAGGCCCGCCAGGTGGACAACGCCGGCCTGCTGCTGGGCAACCAGAGCGTACGGATGCAGGCCGCGCAGCTGCATAACGCCGGCCAGCTGTACAGCGACGCCGACGTCGAACTCGATGCGGCCAGCATCGACAACGAGGGCATCATCGGTGCCGGTGCCAACCTGCGTGCAGCGGCCGACCGCATCACCCAGCTGAAGGGTGCCGAGCTGTCTGCGGGCGGGCTGCTGAAGATCCAGGCGCGCCAGCAGCTGGACAACGCCGGACGCATCCTCTCCGAGCAGGCGCTGGAACTGTCTGCCGGCAGCGTGGACAACCAAGGCACCCTTGAGGCCCGCCAGGCCACGCTGACGGTCGATCGTCTGCGCAACAGCGGCACGCTGCAGGCGGTGGACCTGCTGGCATTGAACTCCAACGCACGCATCGACAATGACACCACCGGCAGCATCCAGGGGGGCAAGGGCCTGCAGGTCGACGCCGATGTGCTGGACAACGCCGGCATCATCGGCAGCGCAGCCGATGCCCGTCTGTCCGTTGCCACGCTCGACAACCGCAACCGGCTTGAAGCCGGCGGCACCCTGACCCTTCAGGGCAGCGTTCTGCGGCAGCAGGCGGCCGCCACGGCGCTGGCACGCGTGGTGGCCGTGGACGTGCAGAAGGTCATCAACGACGGTCGCCTGCATGGCCAGCAGGCAATGGATCTGCGCGCCACTGAGCTGAGCAACAGTGGTGTGATCTACGGTCGCGACCGCTCACAGCTGCGCACCACCACATTGGACAATGCCGGCGTGATCGCCAGCGATGGCGCGCTTGACGTGCGCACCGACGCGCTGCACAACCGCGCCGGCGGCAACCTGTCCAGTGCGCAGTCGCTGCAGCTGGATGCGGTGACGCTGGACAACGCCGGCAACGTGTTCGCCAAGGGAGCACTGACGGCCAAGGCCGATGTGATCGACAACCGTGGCGACCTCTATGGCGTCAGCGATGTCGATGTCACCGTGCGCGACTCGCTGGACAACCAGGGCAGCCTGGTGGCCGGCCAGGCGTTGCAGGTGCGGGGCCGGACCCTGCGCAGCGAGGGTGAACTGGGCAGCGAGCGCGGCAACGTGCAGCTCAGCAGTGACCAAGCCCTGGTGCTGGGCGGGCGCACGTTGGCGGCCGGCACACTGACCGCGCACGCGGGCGGCAGCCTGGAGCAGTTGGGCAAGGTCTTTGCGCAGCAGGGCGTCGTGCTGTCCGCCGATGCCGGCGTGACGCTGAAGGGAACGATCGACAGCGCCGCTGATCTGCAGGTGCGCAGCGACGGCGACCTGGACAACCAGGCGGCGTTGTTCGCCAGCGGCGCGCTGTCGCTGCAGGCTGCGCAGGCACTGCGCACTGCGGCCGACGTTCAGGCGCGCACGGTCACGCTGCAGGCCGCCCAGGCCAGCAATCGCGGGCGCGTGCTGGCCTCGGGTGACATCGAATTGCGGGCGGGGCAGATCGACAACAGCGGCGTGATCGTGGCGGGCCTGCTGGCCGACGGCAAGGTCGGCAGCACCGGCAGCGTCACCCTTGATGCGCGTCAGCAGCTGCGCAACGCCGGCCAGATCAACGCCGGCCAGCAGGTTCACCTGCTGGGCGACAGCCTGCTGCTGGAGGGTGGCCAGGTCTGGTCCGGTGGCACCCTGCTGGCGCAGGCGCGCAGCGGTGAGTGGCGCAATATCGGCGGCAGCCTGACCGCCATCGGTCTGCTCGACCTGCGTGCCACCGACCTGCTGCGCAATGCGGGCAGCCTGCAGGGCACGCGCATCGGCCTGTTGGCGGCCGCGCTGGACAACAGCGCCGGCGAACTGCTGCAGACCGGCACCGATCCCTTTGAACTTGGCCTGACAGGTGCCCTGCGCAACACCGGCGGGCGCATCGCCGCCAATGCTGGCAGTGTCCACCTGAAGGCTGCGCAGCTGCTGAACCAGGGTGGCCGCATCGAGCATGCGGGCACGGGTGTGCTGAAGATCGAGACCGGCACGCTGGACAACAGCAATGCAGGCCTGATCGTCGGTAACGGCGAGGCGGACGTGGCCGTTGCCGGTCGCCTCGACAACAGCGGCGGTACGCTCACCGCAGGCAGCGGGGCACGCGTAGCCGGCACGGAGATCGTCAACACCGGTGGCCGGCTCGATGCTGGCGGCAACCTTACCGTGGACGCTGCCGGGGCATTGGACAACCGCACTGGCACCATCGTGCAGCGTGGCGCCGGCCAGCTGCAGGTGCTGGCCTCCCAGCTGGACAACAGCAATGGCCTGCTGGGCGCCGAGGGCAATGCGCGCGTGACCAGCCGCACGGGCGACCTGCGCAACGTGGATGGCAACCTGTACGCCCGCCAGGAACTCGCGCTCGACGTGGCCGGTGCGCTGGCCAACCAGCGTGGCCTGGTCCACGGCGGCACCTCGCTGGATCTGCAGATCCGCCAGGCACTGGACAACAGCCAGGGCAACATCGAAGCACAGGGCCCTGCGAACATCCGCGCTGCCTCAGTGGGCAACCGTGGCGGCCGCATCGTGGCCAACGGCACCGGGCAGCTGTCGCTGGAATCGGCCGCTGCGCTGGACAACCGTGGCGGCACCCTGGGCAGCACCGGTGGTGCGCTGACGCTGACCGCAGGCAGCGTGGACAACCGCGCCGAAGGCGGCCAGGCCAAGCTGGTGGCCGGAACCGACCTGCGCCTGCAGACCGCATCGCTGGACAACGCAGGCAGCATGGTCCACGCGGCCAATACCCTGTACCTGGAGCGCGCAGGCGCGCAGGTATTCAACGTTGGTGGTCAGCTCAGCGCAGGCAACCTGCTGCGCCTGGATCTTGCCGCGCTGGACAACAGCAACGGCCGGCTGCTCAGTCGCCAGAGCCAGCTGACGCTGGGCAGCCTGGCCAATGGCGGCGGCGAAATCAGCGCCTATGAAGCACTCGGCGCACGCCTGCAGGCCTTCAGCGGCATCGGCCGCCTGTTCGGCGGCAGCGAGTTGCGCCTGACGCTGGCGGGCGATTACGTGCATGGCAACGGCCAGCGCCTGGAGAGCAACGGGCTGCTGAAGCTGGACGTGGCCGGCGCACTGGTCAACCAGGGGCGCCTGGAGAGCAAGGGCACGCTTGAAGTCTCGGCGGCGCGGATCGAGAACACCGCTGGCGGGCAGTTCAACGCCACGGCAGGCAATGGCAGTGGTCGTGTCGCGCTGAGTACGACCGGCGATTTCAGCAATGCCGGTCGCGTGGACGGCGATACGGTGGAGGTGTCGGCTGCCAATATCACCAACACCGGCACCGTGATGGGCAACGCGCTGGAACTGCGCGCCTCGCGCATCACCAACGGCCGCGACCTGGGCGACACGCTGGTCGCACGCGATTACAACGAAGGGCTGATGGCGGCCACCGGCCGCATCAACCTGTATGCCAACTACATCGACAACCTCGACGGCGAGCTCTTCAGCCTGGGTGACATCCGCCTGCAGGGCTGGAACGGCGGCAACGCCCAGCAGATCCGCAACCGTTCCGGGCGCATCCAGGCCGAGAACGACCTGGTCCTGGCTGCACTGGGCGTGGCCAACGAGCGTCGTGTGCTGGTCACCCAGCACAAGGTCTACAGCGGCAACGAAGGCGCTGCCGACCCGGACAGCGGGACGTTCAGGGTCGACGGCATCGACGGCCCGGCACCGCCGGGCAAGCTGTGCCCGGGCGACTGTGCCGTGCTGGAAGTCTGGACCGAGCACAAGGACCTGGTGCTGGAAGGCACCACCGTCATCGCCGCCAGCGCGGCATCGCAGCTGATTTCCGGTCGCGACATGCAGATGTCCGGCGGCTCGGTCGACAACCGGAACTCGGCCATCGCCGCCGGTCGCAACCTCTCGATCAACGGCCGCGGCTCATCCAACAGCGAAGACCCCAATGACTGGGCCGGCGTGGTCAACAACGAGGCGCTGGCCGGCTACAAGGTGGTCCAGCGCACGTCGACCATCGACTACACCTACCGCCCTTGCCCCAGCCGCTGCGACTTCGAGATCTATGGCGGCAGCCGCGCGCTGGGCACCAGCACGGTCACCAAGCAGGTCACGCTGGCCGGCGGCAATGCCAGCATCACCGCCGGCCGCAAGGTGCAGATCGAAGCGCGCGAGGTCAACAACGCCGTGGTCACCGCGCACAGCGGTGGCACACCGCTGGACGTTGCCGGTTGGCAGGGTAACAACGCCTACGCACCCGAACTGGGCCAGCAGCAGGGCGCCGGCGCGGTCGGCGGCAATGCTGGCGCACCGGGTGCACAGCAGGGCGTGGTCACCGGGCCTGCCAGCGCGCAGGCGCAGGGTGCGGGCACGGCCGGTGATACCGGCTCCCCGGGCCCTGGCCGTGTCACCACGGTGCCGCCGCCGCAGGTGGTGGGCAGCCCGCAGAATCCGCTGCCGGGCCTGTCGCTGCCCAGTGGCGGCCTGTACACGGTCAATCCGGGCAACCAGCGCTGGCTGGTGGAAACCGACCCGCGCTTCGCCAACTTCGGGCAGTGGATCGGCTCGGACTACATGTTCCAGCGCCTGAACCTGGACCCCGACAAGCAGCTGCGTCGGATGGGTGACGACTTCTACGAGCAGCGCCTGGTGATGGAACAGATCACCGGCCTGACCGGGCGTCGCTACCTGGATGCCGACCAGGGCGATGGCATGGGCCAGTACCGCGCCATGATGGATGCCGGCGTGACCGAAGCCGCGCGCCAGCAGTTGAGCGTGGGCGTGGCGCTGTCGGCCGAACAGGTGGCCGCGCTCAACGAAGACATCGTGTGGATGGTCGCCCAGGAAGTGGACGGCCAGAAGGTGCTGGTGCCGGTGGTGTACCTGTCCCAGGCCACCGCCAACCGCCTGCAGCTGGGGGGCGCCGCCATCGCTGGCGAGTCGGTGGAGATCCGCGCCGGCAATGTGTCCAACCAGGGCATGATCCGCGCCGATGATCGATTGACCATCGATACCGGCAGCCTGCTCAACGATCGCGGTGGCATTTCCGCAGGCGGCAATGCCCGCATCACCGCCGTGGAGGACATCCTCAACAACAGCGGCCTGATCCAGGGCGGTAACGTGGCCCTGGTGGCCGGCCGCGACCTGAAGAGTGTCAGCGGCATCGACGTGGCCAGCATCCGCAGCGGCGGCAGCCTGGCGCTGGAAGCCGGACGTGACCTGGCACTGGTCGGTTCGCAGACCCGTGCCCGCGGCAACGCGGCGCTGGAGGCCGGCCGCGACCTCAACCTCACCACGCAGATGCAGGGTGATGGAAGCCTGCGTCGCACCACGCTGGACGTGGGCGGCGGCCTGTCGCTGGACGCCGGCCACGATCTGAACCTGACGGCAGTGACCGCCAAGGCCGGCGGCAGCGTCCATGCCACGGCCGGCAACGACATCAACCTCAACGCACTGACCACCACCGAACAGGGCGGCTGGGGCGGTAACCGCTACACGCGCGAAACCCTCAACGCCAGCGGCATCGAGGCTGGTGGCTCGCTGGGCATGCAGGCCGGGCAGGACGTGAACCTGCAGGCCGCGCAGCTGAAGGCCGGCGACGGCCTGGCCGTGGTGGCCGGGCGCGATCTCAACCTGCAGTCCGAAACCACCACCAACACCAGCCAGCAGCAGAGCCGTGGCAAGCGTTTCTCGCAGACCACGCAGAGCATGGATGAGACCGTGCACGGCACTTCGCTGCAGGCCGGCGGTGACATTGCGCTGGTGGCCGGGCGCGATGCCAACCTCACTGCCACGCAGGTGGGCAGCACCGACGGCGGCATCAGCATTGCCGCTACGCGCGACGTGAACCTGCTGGCGGCGCAGGAGGACCACAGCTGGGAGCAGGAAACCACGCGCAGGAAGAAGGGCCTGCTGTCGAGCAAGACCACCACCACTTACGACGCAACCCGGGACAGTCTGGTGGTGGGCACCACGCTCAGCGGCGAGACGGTGACCATCGGCGCCGGACGTGACGTCGTCGCGCAGGCGGCGCAGGTGGCTGCCACCGGTGATGTGGTGGTGGCCGCCACCCGCGACCTCACCATCGGCACGGCCACCTCCAAGCACAGCGAAGAGCATGACAAGACCGTCAAGCGCTCGGGCGTGTTCGGCGGTGGTGGCTTCAACCTGACCATCGGCCAGAGCAAGCTGGAAAAGGGCCTGGAGATCGAGCAGAGCGCGCCACAGGGCAGCCTGATCGGCTCAACCGATGGCCGGGTCAACCTGAGCGCCGGCAACACGCTGCACATCACCGGTTCGGACGTGCTGTCGAGGACCGGTACGCAGCTGGTGGGCGGCCAGGTGGTGATCGACGCGGCACAGGGCACCACTGACGTACACCAGAGCACCAAGCAGAAGAGTGCCGGTATCAACGTCGGCCTGACCGGCGGTGTGGTGGATGCCGCCCTGGCCGCCTACGGTGCGGCCAAGGCGGCCGGCCATGCGCAGGATGATCGCCTGAAGGCGCTGTACGCGGTGCAGGCGGCCAATGCCGCCGCTGGCGTGGGCGGCGCCATGCAGCAAGGTGCTTCCGGCGCCACCGACGGCGTGAGCCTGCGCATCGGCATCGGCGCCTCCAGTTCCAGTGCCAGCCAGACCAGCCACGACCAGTCGGCGGTGGGCAGCACCATCCGTAGCCAGGGCGACGTCAGCATCGTGGCCACCGCCGGTGACCTGAGCATCATCGGCAGCCAGGTGAAGGGTGACAACGTGGCGCTGGCCGCGCGGGACAACATCACCCTGCGCAGCGAAGCGGAAGACCACACGCAGTCGTCG
>NZ_JAVFVN010000489.1:0-332 GCF_030910085.1 Stenotrophomonas maltophilia group sp. RNC7
GCTATCGGCGCGATAAGCGTTGCCAAAATAGGCCCCCGCTGCGGAAAACAAGTTGGTCCCGCTCCGGCCGCGCAGTTGAGATATCGCCTTCGACTTCACGGGGAACTTCACACCCGGTCAAAAGTCCAACCGCGCCTTAAGCTGGCGCCAGCATCTTATTCACATATTTATCCCACGCCGCTGGACCGCATCGGCGGGCTGTGCGCAACTCATGCAGGACGCTCGATCGCACAATCATCTTGCCCGTCCGCGGAGTTTCGCGCCATCATCCTTTCGGCTGACACGTGTTCCCGCAATGGCCAATCTGGGCGCTAACTGTGGAAAACTCATTG
>NZ_JAVFVN010000511.1:0-327 GCF_030910085.1 Stenotrophomonas maltophilia group sp. RNC7
CGTCATCTGGCCAACTATTGTGGCGTTCGGTCGTGACGGAAAACTCTCCGCATTACAGTAAAATAGACGCGCAGATTCGGTACCTGCGCTTATTAGCGATACACGGGTTTCAACCTCTAACATATTCGTCGACAATGGCGAATCTATCTTCTTTAGATCTACGCGGCCAGGACTAACAAATTCAACGACCGCGTCTCCGAACTGCATATTATTACTCCATAGTGAGATTCTGGAAGGCTCCGCCTAAACGACGGCGACAGAAGCCGACGGTGAGAGGGTTAATAAATATGACAGCTACCATTTGGTGTACAGTTTCTTCTGAGGAGT
>NZ_JAVFVN010000516.1:0-837 GCF_030910085.1 Stenotrophomonas maltophilia group sp. RNC7
GCCGCCTTAGCTCTGACCAGTTATTGTCGGTGAGCTTCGAAAAATGTGCTGCACACCGAGAAGACAATTGTTTCTGGGTTTTTGATCAGCACACTTTCACCTGGAATCTCCGTAGTGCCGCCGGGGTTGCCATCCTCCCACGAAAATTCCGCGTGACCGATATCCACCTTTTTTGCTTGTTTGGCGTGTATACCAAGATCGGAGAAGGATACGCTCGAGCCCGAGCCGGAGTTTTCGATTTGGAAATCGCTGGCCTTTACCATGGTCGTAGTGACACCTAGGCTCTTGATGTTGGAGCCCTTCCACTTCAAGCTGCTTGTGTCGTATTCGATGACTTGGCCTACAATGGCCCGGCCCTGTTTGTCATCCCAGCAAGATATCGTGTTGGCGGGTAGTATTTTATTGATCTTCCATTTGCCAAGCAGTTCTTGTGGCAAAGCAATGCCTGTGTGATCGGGATCGTACTGGGCAACTTCTGTTGAAAGATAGTCAGCGCGGGCGACGGTCATCTGTTGAAGGCAGTGGATGTCTTTTCCGCATTGATGATCGCGCTGTTTGATCCAATCCCGCTCAGCGGCACGCAAAGCAGCTATGCCTTTCTCATCATCTTTCAACTGGGAAACCCGCTGTTGATACAAGGCATTTAGCCGACTGTCCGCTTTCTTTAAATTCTCTGTACTCTGTGCGTGAGCCGAAAGGCAAAGAAACAAGAACCCTACCGAGATAACGCATTTTGCACTCAACGACTGCATCCTGATTTCCTTTCCAAATCAAAGGGATGAATAGGGATGATACAGTAATTGTACGAAGAGAAATGTTTAATCTGCAGTAACCCGC
>NZ_JAVFVN010000609.1:0-311 GCF_030910085.1 Stenotrophomonas maltophilia group sp. RNC7
GTGATGCGGTAGCGGCCCGGCAATCCCCGCGGGGCGGGGGAGGTATGTTTACAAACACCGCCGAATGCCCGGGCAAAAAGGTGGGAAGCTGACCCGTGGGAAAACACCCCAAAGGGCGGGCGAGGGGGGCCCCCCCGCGGCCCCGGGGGGCCGGCGCGGGGGGGGCACACCCCCCCCCCCCCCCCGGGGGGGCGGCCCCCCCCGCTACCGCATCACGCGGCGGGTTTCTTCACCGCCGACGATGGCACCAGCCAGCGTGCGGCGTGGATGCCCAGCTCGTAGAGCAGGCACATCGGGATCGCCAGCATCAG
>NZ_JAVFVN010000620.1:0-1901 GCF_030910085.1 Stenotrophomonas maltophilia group sp. RNC7
ATGGATAAAGCAGTCACAAAAAGAGAAGCTGCTGAAATTGAAAAATATAATTATGTAAATAAGTCTTTATATGAAGCAAGTAAATTAATAGGATTAAGAAAGTTTAAGGACTTCTTAATTGAATTAGTTGCATTAGTTGAATTTCAAAATGAAAGAGCGCAAAAAGGATTTTCAGTAAGTAATCAATCATTTCATACTGTATTCTTAGGAAATGCAGGAGTTGGAAAGACCACAGCTGCTAGGATTTTAGCAAAAATCTTATATGGATTAGGTATCGTTCAAAATGCGAATGTAGTTGAAGTCTCTAGAAATGACTTAGTTTCTGAATATGTAGGACAGACCGCTGCCAAAACAAAAGATGCTATTCAAAGAGCTATGGGTGGAGTTCTCTTTATCGATGAAGCTTATGCTTTAGCAAGAGGTGGAGAACAAGATTTTGGTAAAGAGGCAATTGATACTTTAGTCAAAGCAATGGAAGATCATAGAGGAGAATTTGTAGTAATACTGGCTGGTTATTCAGAAGAAATGCGGCAATTGTTAAAAACTAATAGTGGTCTTCAGTCACGTATTGCAAATACGGTAATACTTGAAGATTATAATTCTGATGAGTTAGTTAGCATTGCACAAAGAATGATAAAAGAACAAAATTGTACTTTAGAAGTGGGTTTATTACCTAAATTAAAAGAACTATTTGAAAGTAAACAGTTGAAAGGTAAGAAAGATGTTGGAAATGCTCGCATGATACGCAATACTATAGAAACAGCCATTAGAAAACATGCAGTAGTGTACAACATGAATCCAAGTATACCTTTAAATCAGTTGTCATCTACTGATTTTGGGATTACGGATAAGACATTCTCTCTTGAGAATGAACTGAATAAATTAATTGGTAATGAAGAAGTAAAAAATTTAATTCGTTCATTAGAGGATCAAATATATATTAATCAAGAACGAAAAAAGTTAAATTTAAAAAATACAGATCAATCACTTCATATGGTATTTAAGGGAAGTCCTGGGGTTGGTAAAACTACTTTTGCGAGAATAGTTGCTCAACTTCTTAAAGAATTAGGTGTTCTAAAAACAGGACATTTGGTTGAAGTAGATAGATCAGACTTAGTGGCAGGGTATGTAGGACAAACAGCACTCAAGACTAAAGATGTCATTGAATCCGCACTTGGAGGAGTTCTCTTTATCGATGAAGCTTATAGCTTAGCTCAAAACAATGATCAATTTGGTAAAGAGGCAATTGATACTCTTGTTAAGGCAATGGAGGATTATAGAGACGAATTAGTTGTAATTGTGGCTGGTTATAGTGATGATATGGATAAGTTTTTACAAATTAATCAAGGACTGTCTTCAAGGTTTAATATTCAAATCCCATTTAAAGACTATTCTTTAAAAGAATTATTTGAAATTGCTATAAAAATGTATAGTGATAAAGAATATAGGTTAACGCATGAGTCCTGTATTATTTTGTCCCATATCTTAAAAATGGGGTTAGAGTTAGGTGGAAATGGTCGTTTTGTAAGAAATGTAGTTGAGGAAAGTATCCGCGCTCAATCCACTCGTTTAAGAGCTGTAAACAACCGAACAAAAGCAGCATTACTAACCATTATTGATAAAGATATGGAGCAGGTAAAAAAATCTTTATAAAAACAACACATAACTCCTTAAAATATTTTACGTAAGTGAATACAATATTTATTTAGTTTAAAGATACAATTGCACATAGCAGCTGTATCTTTTTTATTTTGATAAATGCATGGGGATGGTGATGATACATGCTTGATGAAAAATTCTTACTAATTGCAGAAAAGCCTGATGCTGCAAAATTAATGGCAAAGCCTTTTCCGCATGAGAAGAAGCAGGGGTATATTGAAGTAAAACCAAATGAAATGATG
>NZ_JAVFVN010000634.1:0-2364 GCF_030910085.1 Stenotrophomonas maltophilia group sp. RNC7
CATTTCTAAAATGTGTGTACCTTTTCGGGTCATTTGTTTGCGAATTCGATATTCTCCCGTTTGAGAAGAGATGACTTCTCCGGTAAAGGGGACTGGATGTAAAGGTAGATGAGATGCAAAACCCGCGTCTATAACATAATCTTTATTATTATGATTTAATATGATAATGACATGACCATCATCGGGTTTCCATTTATTATCGTAAAGATCATAAACAGTACCAGCTACTTTATATACTTGAAACCCACAATCCATTAAAAAGTAATACAATAAGGAGTTTAATTCATAACAAAGACCGCCTCGTTTTTGAATAAGTAATTTTTCTACTAAGTTCTTTTTTGAGATATCTTTAATCGTACCAGCCATAATATCGAGATTTTCATAGGGAAGAATCAAGCCCATCTTTAAGAGGATTTCATTTAAATCATCAAATGTTACTTCTTTTACAGGAATTTTTAGTCGTTTAAAAAACTCCTTTTGTAAATTGGTCAACATAAAGCATTCTCCTTTCTTTTTACAGAATTTTCTTCTGCTCACCGCTAGGTTAGTACTTCTAAAAGTTTAATTCAAGTCTGCGAAAATTATCATAATATATGTTTCTGAAAACCTTATTATCTATTTAGAAATTTCAGTTTAATCTTTCGGCGTAGGAAAGTCTTACAGCATAAGCTTCTATTCGTTTGTTTTGTATTAAATTAAATAAAAGTACATATCTTCATTCCTCTTTTTTTATAACTAGGTAGTAATAAAGTGTTATTTTTCTAAAGTTTTTTCAAGATTTGTATACTTTATATAGACAATGATGATTAAGAGATATTTGGATTTAGTACGGTTAACAATTATTGAGAAACTTTTTTATAGTGTTCTCTCAAAAGGAAGAGATAGAAACAAAGAGAATAACGTGTGTTAAGGAAGAAGGGGTACTAGTAATCTCTTGAGAATAGGGACAAGATTTTGTTTAAGTAAAAAGATTATCTAGTATTAAGAAAGAAGATAAAAAATTACAAAGAGCACCTTCTTTCAAAAAAAGTGGGGGGAGTAACATGCGATTGATGAGAAGATGTGTTGCCTTACTAATTGTATTTTTTATCATGGTTCCAATGATTAGCACAAATGTACGAGCAGAAGTTGTAAAAGAGCTTAAAACAGGCTTTCCAGATCAAGAAGTCTTTACACCTGGAGATTGGTTTTTAGGGCAAAAACCTGCAAATTATGATGAGAATAAACCTCCAATTCTTTTTGTACAAGGAAGGAATGGGAATGCTGATAGTTGGTATGGAAAGACAGTGTATCACGATATAAATGATATGTATGACTATGCTTTGAAAGCAGGCTATCAAACAGTATTTATACAATTATATGATGCTGCTGGAAAAGGATCAGCTAGTCAGTGGGACAACGGAAAATTGTTAGCACAAAAATTAGAAGAAATATATAATCATTTTGGTAAAAAAGTTAATATTGTAGCACATAGTAAAGGCGGTATCGATACACAGGCTGCATTAGTAGGATATGGTGCAAATCGATTTGTCGGAAATGTTATTACGCTTGCGACACCACATCATGGATCAAACTTAGCTGATTTATCATATAGTTGGTGGGCGGGATGGCTTGCCTCTATATTAGGTCAAAAAGATGATGGTACGTACTCATTACAAATGGGCGAAATGGCAAAATTTCGTTCAACGATTGATAATAATCCAGCAGCTAAATTAAACCGTTATTATACAGTTACGGGAACTAGTTGGGGCCCTGTATTCTCGGCGTTATCCATGGGCGGATTATATTTGTCATCATACGGTTCAAATGATGGACTAGTAAATGAGTGGAGTGCTAAGTTGCCGTATGGAACTCATTTATTTACAGATTCCAGATTTGATCATGATAATATACGAAAAGGATCTGCTGTGTTCTCACGAATTGAACCATATTTACGTACATCAAATGTAGCCGTACCAGCTTTAGTAGCATCCAGCACTAGTTCAAATGAAAACATAGAACAATTAAATACAACTTCAAACCAAAACATTTTAGGCGGAGAATTGCCACAAAATCAGTGGATAGAGCAAACTGTTACAGTTGATAAAAAGTCAGAAGGAATCGTTTCTATATTAACTGCTTCGTCTAATGTAGAAGTACAAATGATATCACCAAAAGGAAAAATGTATACAAATAAGGATAGCGTTATAACTACTGGTGAAGAAGAATCTTTCTTTGGTGGTGCAACAATTAGAACATTTAAATTTGATAAAATGGATGTAGGAGAATGGAAAGTTAAAATGATGGCGAAGCAGTCGAAAGATGCATATCTAGTTATAAGCGATTACAAGAATGACGCACCATTTGTTCTTCAAATGCCTACCA
>NZ_JAVFVN010000636.1:0-350 GCF_030910085.1 Stenotrophomonas maltophilia group sp. RNC7
ACCTGCATATTATTTACTTCTGTTTTCATAGCCTCCATAGTTTGTGGTAAAGATTTAAACATGGCCTCTTCTATCTTTTTGATATTCGCTCTATTAAGTTCAATATTCACCTTGATCTTCATTACATCAAATCCAATTCCGTAGAGTATACTGAGCCATCAGGATTACGTGGTTTTCTAGTTCTGTGAATGGATTTTTTAATACCATCAACCTCCACGTATCCTTTGATTAATTCTCCTGGATAGATGTCTCCTTTGAATAGAGCCTTTCCAGTAAGCTCTACAACTTGTCTTTGTTCATTTAAAGTAGTTCTAGACTTTTCACTAAAGTTACATTTACCATCAAAGATT
>NZ_JAVFVN010000644.1:0-378 GCF_030910085.1 Stenotrophomonas maltophilia group sp. RNC7
GGGATACGGACCTGGGCGACCAGGCGGCCGCCCACTTTCAGGGCCTTGCCCCGTTTGGGGCGGATGATGCCGCCGAACTGATGAATGGCCGCGTACTCCAGGTTGCTGCCCACCAGCACCGAATCAGGCAATACCTGCCAATGGATGGTGTTGCAGAGGTAGCCGTGCAGCGTCAGAATTTTGTCTTTGTTGGCTGGCTTGGCTTGCTCGTACCACTTCGATAGCGGCGCCCAGGCGCTGCCGTCCGGGGCCGCCTGGGTCTTGAAGCGGTCGCGGCTGGAATTGGCCAGGTACTCGCCGATGCCGCGCAGCGCCGGCGTCACGTCGCGGGCCAGCTCGGCCAGGCGCGCCATGGCCCGGGCGAATTTGGCGTCATTG
>NZ_JAVFVN010000278.1:0-544 GCF_030910085.1 Stenotrophomonas maltophilia group sp. RNC7
GGGCCAACCCCCCACCAAACAAAACCAACCCCCAAAAAACACCAAAAAACACAAAAAAAAAAAACCCCCCCAACCGGTGTTAGAAACCAAAAAAAAAAACAAAAAAAAAAAAAAAAAAAAAAAAAAACCCCCCCAAAACAAAAAAAAAAAAAAAAAAAAAAAAAAAAACAAAAAACAAAAACAAAAAAAAAAAAAAAAAAAAAAAAAAAACAAAAAAAAAAAAAAACAAAAAAAAAAAAAAACAAAAAAAAAAAAAAAAAAAAAAAACAAAAAAAAAAACAACACCACAAACCACCACCAACATCAACTTGTCTGAAACCGTTCGCGACGTGCTGGCCGGCCTCACCCCGAGGGAAGCCAAGGTGCTGCGCATGCGCTTCGGCATTGACAACAACACCGACCACACGCTGGAAGAGGTCGGCAAGCAGTTCGACGTGCGCTATTACCTGATCGCGATCCAGTTCATCGTCTTCGACCTGGAAATCATCTTCATCGTGCCGTGGACCCAGGTCTTCATGGAACTGGGCGCCCGTTCGCTGGTCAC
>NZ_JAVFVN010000662.1:0-730 GCF_030910085.1 Stenotrophomonas maltophilia group sp. RNC7
AGTTGAGGTCATTCTCGACACGCCGAGCAACGACTACACACGCAAGCTTCTTGCAGCCGTTCCACGACTGCGAATATCACCAGACGCCTCGGTATCAAGTCCGGATAACAAGGCGCACAAAACCGGTGATTTGAAAGAGAACCGTTATGGGGCACCGCCCAGTTTTCTGGCTGCTCGCGATGTCTGCCGCACATTTGGCACGAGCGGCCTTCCCTGGCCATTTCGAAAGGTGCCGCCGGTGCAGGCGCTCGATCACGTTTCGATCGAGCTTAAACGCGGTAGCATTACCGGTATCATCGGGGAGAGCGGAAGCGGAAAGACAACGATGGGGAGAATTCTCACCGGTTTGCAGACGGCCAGCGCCGGTGAGTTGCTGATCAACGAAACCGGATTCGATCTTTCCCGCCGAGGATCGCGAAATGGACTTTTGGGGCGGGTGCAGATGATCTTTCAGGATCCCTCGACCTCGCTCAATCCGAGAATGACTATCGGTCAGACTTTGCTCGAGGCTGCCCGTTTCGCGCAAAACCGAACTGGGGACGCGTGCCGTAGGGAAATCGACCGCATAATGGACCGGCTCGGTCTTGCCCGAAGTTTTGTGTCACGGCATCCCCACCAGCTTTCGGGCGGACAGAAACAACGTGTCTGCATTGCCCGTGCACTTCTTGCGCGCCCGGACATCATCGTTGCTGACGAGCCTACATCGGCGCTCGATGTGTCTGTCCAGGCA
>NZ_JAVFVN010000704.1:0-529 GCF_030910085.1 Stenotrophomonas maltophilia group sp. RNC7
GAGCACATTAACACAAATAGTTTTTAAAAATAAAATACATTCAATCTTTATCCCTCCCCTTATATGCACAAATCGAGATGGTATTAATTTTCGCACTCGTCGAGCTTTAATATTTTTAAAAACAGATGTATTATCCCTCAATGAACGCAGACAACGAGAGAAAGGCATTGAAAACATCATATATAATTCCGAATCAACCACCTATGATGTACTACAATCAGCATTACGAGAGGCTAGTATTAATTTCAGCGATAAAGGAAAAGCAACTGCAACATATTGGTTTTCATATGTAAAACGAAAATCATCAAAAAGTAAAGCATCTAGCGTCACAATGAAAAAAGAAATACGCATGCTCTTTAACACCTCAATATTATTAAGTAAATTAACAGATTTAAAGGAAATTTTCATTTATACAGATAATGAATTAAATTTGGCAGTATTCAATTCAAACATAAACAAAACTGTACAGACCGAAATGTATAAATTTTTAAGACAACTATTTGAAACAAGAGAGATTGCGGGTTTACCT
>NZ_JAVFVN010000757.1:0-321 GCF_030910085.1 Stenotrophomonas maltophilia group sp. RNC7
GCTTATCTCTTCCTCTGCAAGCCGCCCCTCCGCAGAGCCAATGAAAATCGTAAACTCCGTCTTCGTGACCGCCGGAATGAAGATAGGGACGGGAGATAGAGCATCCGTTGGCTGCTTATCCCCTTTGGTTTCATAATATTCTTTGAAATGCGGCGTTTGTACATCGAGAACGATCGTGTAAGATGTTGCAGGAAACGCATCAAAAAAAATAAGTTGCCCGGCCGCAGCGTCCTCATTCTCGGCACTCGTGCCAAAGCATTTCACAAACAGAGCATCCTTCAGCGCCTCGCTTTCATTGCCTTCATGTTTCTCTTGTATCCA
>NZ_JAVFVN010000768.1:0-551 GCF_030910085.1 Stenotrophomonas maltophilia group sp. RNC7
GGGCGTGCGCTACCACCTGCAGGCCGGCGTCTCGGTGCGCAACCCCGATACCATGGAGGAAGTGCCGGCCGACGAACAGACCGTGGGCGAGATCATGTTCCGCGGCAACATCTGCATGAAGGGCTACCTGAAGAACGAACGCGCCACTGACGAGGCCTTCAGCGGCGGCTGGTTCCACACCGGCGACCTGGGCGTGATGACGCCCGACGGCTACATCCGCATCAAGGACCGCAGCAAGGACATCATCATCTCCGGCGGCGAGAACATCTCCAGCATCGAGGTCGAGGACGCCCTCTATCGCCATCCGGCCGTGGCCGCCGTGGCGGTGGTGGCCATGCCCGACCCGAAATGGGGCGAGACGCCCTGCGCCTTCGTCGAACTCAAGCCCGGCCACAGCGCAACCGCCGAAGAGATCATCGCGCACTGCAAGCTGCTGCTGCCCGGCTTCAAGGTGCCGCGCGCGGTGCGCTTTGGCGAACTGCCCAAGACCTCGACCGGCAAGATCCAGAAATTCGAACTGCGCGCCGCGGTGGGTTCCACCCGCGCCATCG
>NZ_JAVFVN010000366.1:0-33335 GCF_030910085.1 Stenotrophomonas maltophilia group sp. RNC7
CCGTAGCGACGAGCAACGGCTTTGACCGATGTGGAGGTCTTGCAGGCCTCTTTGGCGACCTGCAGTTTGAAACGCGCGTCGTATCTGTTCATGTATCCCTCGGGGTTGGATCTGATGTCCAACTCCCGGGGGTCACTTCACCATGGGGGCTCGATGGCGCCATCCATGGCGCCAACGGTCCTGCCCCCCATATCGCCCCACCCCCGACAGATTTCCTGTGACGGTAGTAGATCCACGCCATGCGTGGATCAGGTGTATCGGAAAACAAGAAGGGGTCGGATCCGTTTTCCTTCGGAAAACGGATCTGACCCCAACCCACAGCGCGCGGCTGTTGCTGTTGCCTTTGCTTTTGATCTTCTTCTTTCTCTTCCTGCGGTGGCGGCCGCAGGAAACTGTCAGGGGTCGGGCGGGTGGGCTGGGCGGGGGTGTCCGCGGCATGGATGCCGCGGCCAAGCCTACAAGGACGTACTCGCGGCGTCCCCCGTCCAGCCCACACGCCCGGCCCAATCACATGATCCCGCTTTCCGGAACCCACCGCAGAGGGGGCTCAGCCCGGTGGCCGGGAAACCTCAATACCCCGCCGCCTGCCCATCCTTGCGGCTCTCCGAAGCACCGTAGTAAACCCCGGTGTCGGGATCGCGCATGATCGCCTGGTAACCGCCATACGGCCCATCTGCGAACACGATGCGATGCCCTTTGCGCATCAGCGCACGCACTGTTTCATACGGGAAGCCGGTTTCCAGATTCACTTCACCACCGTCGGTCATCGCCGTGGCCTGACCCGTCGGTTCAGTCGAGCCTTCGTGCTGGATTCGCGGTGCGTCGCCCGCTTCCTGCAGGTTCATGCCGAAGTCCACCAGGTTCATCACGATCTGCGCATGGCCCTGCGGCTGCATCGCGCCCCCCATCACGCCGAAGCTGGCATACGGCTTGCCACCCTTGGTAATGAACGCCGGAATGATGGTCTGGAAGGGGCGCTTGCCCGGTGCGTAGCCGTTGGGATGGTTCTTCTGCAGCACGAACATCTCGCCACGATCCTGCAGGATGAAGCCCAGCCCCGGCGGCGCCATGCCGCTGCCCATGCCGCGGTAGTTGGACTGGATCAACGAGACCATCATGCCGTCGGCGTCGGCCACGGTCATGTAGATCGTGTCGCCTTCCTCCAGCTGCTTCGGTGTGCCTGGCTGCACTTCCTTCAAGGCCTTGTCCATCGAGATCAGTGCCCGGCGCTGCGCGGCGTACTCCTTGGAGATCAGCTTCTGCACCGGCGCCGGCTGGAATGCCATGTCGGCGTAGAAGCGCGCACGGTCGGCGAAGGCCAGCTTCTTCGCTTCGACGAACAGGTGCACGTGCTCGGGTGAGCCGAACGGGATCTTCGAGAAATCGTAGCCTTCCAGCACGTTGAGGATCTGAAGCGCAGCGATGCCCTGGCTGTTGGGTGGCAGCTCCCAGACGTCGTAGCCACGGTAGTTGCTGCTGACCGGCTCGACCCATTCACCGTGGTGGTCGGCCATGTCCTGGTAGCTCAGGTAGCCACCGTTGGCCTTGAAGTAGTCACCGATGGTGCGCGCGATGTCTCCCTTGTAGAAGGCGTCGCGCCCGCCGTCGGCGATCTTCTGCAGGGTGCTGGCCAGGTTCGGGTTCTTCCACATCTCGCCCTTGCGCGGGGCGTGGCCGTTGATCGTGAACTGCTCCTTGAAGCCCGGGTACTGCGACAGCTTGGGCACCGAACGGTCCCAGTAGTAGGCGATTACCTCGGCCACCGGGTGCCCTTCGCGGGCGTAACGGATGGCCGGCGCCAGGTTGTCGGCCATCGGCTTGCGACCGAAACGGTCGTGCAGGGCGAACCAGCCGTCGACCGCACCGGGCACCGACACCGGCAACGGGCCGGTGGCCGGGATGTCCTTCAGGCCACGACGCTGGAACTCGGCCAGGGTGAGCGACTTCGGCGAGCGGCCCGAGCCGTTGTAGCCGTAGAGCTTCTGCGTCTTTGGGTCCCAGACGATGGCGAACAGGTCGCCACCGATGCCGTTGCCGGTCGGCTCCATCAGGCCGAGCGCGGCATTGGCCGCGATCGCCGCGTCGACTGCCGAGCCTCCGCCCTTCATCACGTCCAGCGCGATCTGGGTGGCCAGCGGCTGCGAGGTAGCCGCCATCGCATGCGGGGCGATCACCTCCGAACGGGTGGCGAAGGTGTGGCCGGTGATGCGGTCGGCGGCGATGGACAGTGCAGGCACGGCAGCCAGCACGGCGGCGGCGAGCAGGGAGCGGGCAAGGCGTCGGGACACGGTCGGGTTCCGGTGGAAGGGTGGTCCCTCGATCTTCGCCGCTGCGACCTTCCTACGGTATCGGGCAGAGGTCATGGACGTTGATCCTGCGTTAGATGCGGAGGAAGCCAGAAAGCCGCCGGATTCCGCGCAAAAACCGCTCTGAAAAGAGTGAATTCGGGTTCACTGAAACACTTTCAGCGGCAACCATCCTTGTGCCGCAAGCGATTTAGCTGGACTCACTGGAAACCGATAAAAAAACTGTCGCGAGGGTTGACACCACCAAAACGGCTGTGTTTCTCTCGATCACATGTTGCATCACAACACGCCGCCGCGAACCCACATCGAAGCCGCCGCCATCGGCGCCGCCTCGCTGCGTTCGATTCTTGTGCTCGTACTTATTACCCAACCGACAGGTGCGGGACGAGCCAGCGTGTAAGCAACAGACACACCGGAACTCTTCAAAAACCCGCACCCGCCCCGGTGCGGGTTTTTTCATTTCAGGACCTGGTTTCAGACGCAACCACCATGACCAACGCTTATCGCACAACCCGGACCTGCAGCACCACGCCTCGTGGTGGCTGTGGCTGTGCCTGTGCGATGCGCGGCGCCCCCTCCACCGCTTTCCCCTGACCGGCCGGCACGTCACCTCGACGACCGGCCGTTCTTTTTTCTTCCCACCGCAAGGAACCTCCCCCATGAGCACCAACGACCTGCCCCAGACCAAGATCGCCGTCATCGGCTACGGCAGCCAGGGCCGCGCCCACGCACTGAACCTGCGCGAATCCGGCTTCGACGTGGTGGTAGGCCTGCGTCCGGGCGGCCCGACCGAAGCCAAGGCCCAGGCCGATGGATTCACCGTGGTGGCGCCCGCCGATGCGGTGAAGGACGCCGACCTGGTCGCCGTGCTGACCCCGGACATGGTGCAGAAGAAGCTCTACAACGATGTGCTGGCGCCGAACATGAAGCAGGGGGCGTGCCTGCTGTTCGCCCACGGCCTGAACGTGCACTACGGCATGATCGAGCCGCGCGCCGATCTGGACGTCGTGCTGGTCGCGCCGAAGGGTCCGGGTGCGCTGGTGCGCCGTGAGTACGAGATCGGCCGTGGCGTGCCGTGCATCTGGGCGGTCTACCAGGACGTCAGCGGCAAGGCCGCGCAGCATGCCCAGGCCTATGCGGCTGGCCTCGGCGGTGCCCGCGCCAACCTGATCCAGACCACCTTCAAGGAAGAGACCGAGACCGATCTGTTCGGCGAGCAGGCGGTGCTGTGTGGTGGTGCGTCGGCGCTGGTGCAGGCCGGTTTCGAGACCCTGGTGGAAGCCGGCTACCAGCCGGAGATCGCCTACTACGAGGTACTGCACGAGCTGAAGCTGATCGTCGACCTGTTCTATGAAGGCGGCATCTCGCGCATGCTGGAATTCATCTCCGAGACCGCGCAGTACGGCGACTACGTCAGCGGCCCGCGCGTGATCGACGCCGGCACCAAGGCACGCATGAAGGAAGTGCTGAAGGACATCCAGGACGGCACCTTCACCAAGAACTGGGTGGCCGAGTACGAAGCGGGCCTGCCGAACTACAACAGGTTCAAGCAGGCCGACCTGGAGCACCCGATCGAGAAGGTGGGCAAGGAACTGCGCGCCAAGATGGTCTGGTTGCAAGGACAGGCCGCGTAACCGCGCGGCCCTCCCCCACCCGCTTTGCAAGGTTCCCCCATGAACTCTTCCACACACCGCAGCGCGCCGCCCAACGGCGCGCGCTGGCTGACCCAGGCGCTGGAGGCCGAAGGCGTCCGCACGCTGTTCGGCTATCCCGGCGGCACCATCATGCCGTTCTACGACGCGCTGGTGGATTCGTCGCTGAAGCACATCCTGGTACGCCATGAGCAGGGCGCGGCGCTGGCCGCCAATGGTTTCGCCCGCGCCAGCAACCAGGTGGGCGTCTGCGTGGCCACCTCCGGGCCGGGCGCGTCGAACCTGGTCACCGGCATCGCCGATGCGATGCTGGACTCGGTACCGATGGTCTGCATCACCGGCCAGGTCGGCACGCCGCTGCTGGGCACCGACGCCTTCCAGGAACTGGATGTGTTCGGCCTGACGATGCCGATCGTCAAGCACAGCTGGCTGGTGCGCAGCGTCGATGACCTGCCGCGCGTGGTGGCCGATGCGTTCCGGATCGCCCGCGAAGGTCGCCCCGGCCCGGTGCTGATCGACCTGCCCAAGGATGTGCAGTTGGCCGATGCCAGCCATCTGCCGGCGCATGTGCCCAGCAGCGTCGAACCACCGCCGGCGCCAGCCGAGGCCGCCATTGCCGAGGCCATCGCCGCGCTGGCGGCGGCCGAGAAGCCGGTGGTCTACGCCGGTGGCGGCATCGCGCTGGGCGATGCCGTGCAGGACCTGCGCGACTTCGTCGAGGCCAGTGCCATCCCCACCGTGATGACCCTGCGCGGCCTCGGCGCACTGCCGGCCAGCCATCCGCAGTCGCTGGGCATGCTGGGCATGCACGGCACCCGCGCGGCCAACATGGCGGTGCAGGAAAGCGACCTGCTGCTGGTGCTGGGCGCACGCTTCGACGACCGTGCCACCGGCAAGCTGGCGGAGTTTGCACCGTTCGCCCGCGTCGTTCACATCGATGCGGACGCATATGAGATTTCCAAGCTGCGCAGCGCCGATGTCGCCGTGCCCGGCAATGTCGGTCATGCCATCCGCGCCCTGCGTGCGGCCTTCCCCTCCCCCAAGGCCCACCAGGAGGCGTGGCGCAAGCGCTGTGCACAGCACCGCGATCGTTTCGCCGCGCGCTACGACGCACCGGGTCAGCACATCTACGCCCCGGCGCTGCTGAAGCGCCTGAGCGAGCTGGCCCCGGCCGATGTGGTGATCGCCTGCGACGTTGGCCAGCACCAGATGTGGGTGGCCCAGCACTGCCGCTTCAACCACCCGCGCAACCACCTGACCAGTGGCGCGCTGGGCACCATGGGCTTCGGCCTGCCGGCCGCGATGGGTGCGCAGTTCGCCTGCCCCGATCGCACCGTGGTGCTGGTGTCCGGCGACGGCAGCTTCATGATGAACGTGCAGGAGCTGGCCACCATTGCCCGCTGCCGCCTGCCGGTGAAGATCGTGCTGCTGGACAACAGTTCGCTGGGCATGGTGCGGCAGTGGCAGGAGCTGTTCTTCGCCGAGCGCTACAGCGAGATCGACCTGTCCGACAACCCGGACTTCGTGGCGCTGGCGCAGGTATTCGGCATTGCCGCCACCCGCATCGACGCGCGGGATGACGTCGAGGGTGGCCTGGCCGCGCTGCTGGCCGAACCCGGCCCGGCACTGCTGCACGTGGCCATCGATGCACGCGCCAACGTATGGCCGCTGGTGCCACCGAACACCGCCAACAGCACGATGCTGGAAAGCAACCCCGCCCATGCCCGCCAGGAGATCCCCAATGCACTACCGGCTTGACCTGGTGCTGCACCCGGCCGAAGGCGCGCTGTTGCGCGTGATCGGCATGGCCGAACGCCGTGGCTTCGCGCCCCGTGCGATCAGCGGTGCGCCGGTGGCCGCCGACGATGGCCGCTGGCACCTGCAGCTGGTGGTGGATGGCCAGCGCCCGGCGGAAACGCTGTGCCGGCAGATCGAGAAGATCTACGACTGCGTGTCCGTGCAGGTTACCGCCGTGGAAGGAGCATCCGTATGAACACCCGTACCGTAGTGACCACGGTGCCGGTACGGAGGCGTCTTCTTCGCCGCCCGTGCCCGCATGCGGCGGTCGCCTGCACCCCGCTGGTGGCCCATGCCGGCCGCTGATGCCAGCCAGGAAAGCGATGTCGGCGACGTAAGCGTCGCCGACGTACTGGCGGCGCAGGCCCGGCTGCGCCGCTTCCTGCCGCCTACCCCGCTGCACCATGCCGAGCGCTTCGGCACCTGGCTGAAGCTGGAGAACCTGCAGCGCACCGGGTCCTACAAGGTGCGCGGCGCGTTGAACGCGCTGCTGGCCGGCCGCGAGCGCGGCGATACCCGGCCGGTGATCTGCGCCTCGGCCGGCAACCATGCCCAGGGCGTGGCGTGGGCAGCCTACCGCCTGGACGTCCCGGCCATCACCGTGATGCCGCATGGCGCACCGGCCACCAAGATCGCCGGCGTCGCTCACTGGGGCGCCACCGTGCGCCAGCATGGCACCAGCTATGACGAGGCCTACGCCTTCGCCGTCGAACTGGCACAGCGCCATGGCTACCGCTTCCTGTCCGCGTTCGACGACGCCGATGTGATTGCCGGCCAGGGTACGGTCGGCATCGAGCTGGCCGCGCACGCACCGGACGTGGTGATCGTGCCGATTGGTGGTGGCGGACTGGCCTCCGGCGTTGCACTGGCGCTGAAATCACAGGGCGTGCGCGTGATCGGCGCCCAGGTGGAAGGCGTTGACTCAATGGCGCGCGCCATCCGCGGCGACGTGCGCGAGATCGCCCCCGTCGCCTCGCTGGCCGACGGCGTGCGGGTGAAGATCCCCGGATTCCTGACCCGACGCCTGTGCACCTCGCTGCTGGACGACGTGGTGATCGTTCGCGAAGCCGAACTGCGTGAAACCCTGGTCCGGCTGGCACTGGAAGAACACATCATCGCCGAGGGCGCCGGTGCGCTGGCGCTGGCAGCAGGCCGCCGTGTCGCTGGCCGCCGCAAGTGCGCGGTGGTGTCCGGCGGGAATATCGATGCGGGTGTCCTGGCCGGCCTGCTCACCGACATCCGGCCGCGCCCGCCGCGCAAACCACGGCGACGGCGTAGTGAAACCCCACGCTCGCCCGGCAAGGCCAGCGCCCTCGCGTCCCCCACCTCTTCCCCTTCCCCCCTGCAAGCCGCCGCACCCGCTGTCGAGGAGATTTCCC
The DNA here is from genome assembly GCF_030910085.1 of Stenotrophomonas maltophilia group sp. RNC7. Taxonomy (NCBI): domain Bacteria; kingdom Pseudomonadati; phylum Pseudomonadota; class Gammaproteobacteria; order Lysobacterales; family Lysobacteraceae; genus Stenotrophomonas; species Stenotrophomonas maltophilia group sp. RNC7. Next base: position 7,135 of record NZ_JAVFVN010000366.1, read on the forward strand.
TGTGACCACCATCGAACGAATTACCACCCCGCGCATCCGCATCTTCGACACCACCCTGCGTGACGGCGAGCAGTCCCCCGGCTGCAGCATGAGCCCGCCGCAGAAGCTGGTGATGGCGCGTGCGCTGGACGAACTGGGCGTGGACATCATCGAGACCGGCTTCCCGGCCAGCTCGCAGTCCGACCGCGAGGCGATGGCCCTGATCGGCCGTGAGCTGCGCCGCCCGAGCCTGAGCCTGGCCGTGCTGTCGCGCTGCCTGCAGGCCGATATCGAAACCTCGGCGCGTGCCCTGGAAGCTGCGGCCAACCCGCGCCTGCACGTGTTCCTGTCCACCAGCCCGCTGCACCGCGAACACAAGCTGCGGATGACCCGCGAGCAGGTGCTGGAATCGGTACGCAAGCATGTATCGCTGGCACGCTCGTACATCGACGATGTCGAATTCTCGGCCGAGGATGCCACCCGCACCGAGCTGGACTACCTGATCGAAGTCTCGCGCGTAGCCATTGCCGCCGGCGCCACCACCATCAACCTGCCCGACACCGTCGGCTTCACCACGCCGGAAGAAATCCGCGCGATGTTCCAGCAGGTCATCGCCGGCGTCGCCGATGTGCCGAATGCCGCCAACGTGATCTTCAGCGCGCACTGCCACAATGACCTGGGCCTGGCCGTGGCCAACTCGCTGGCCGCCATCGAGGGCGGTGCACGCCAGGTCGAGTGCACCGTCAACGGCATCGGCGAGCGCGCCGGCAACTGTTCACTGGAAGAGATCGCGATGGTGCTGAAAGTCCGCCAGGCCTTCTACGAGCAGGACAGTTCGATCAACACCCCGCGCATCGTCGGCACCTCGCAGCTGCTGCAGCGCCTGGTCGGCATGCCGGTGCAGCGCAACAAGGCCATCGTCGGCGCCAATGCCTTCGCCCACGAATCGGGCATCCACCAGCACGGCATGCTGCGTCATCGCGGCACCTACGAAATCATGCGCCCGGAAGATGTGGGCTGGGAGGATTCGCAGATGGTGCTGGGTCGCCACAGTGGCCGCGCCGCTGTTGAAGCGCGCCTGCGTGCGCTGGGCTTCTGGCTGGACGAAGACGAACTGAAACTGGTGTTCGAGCAGTTCAAGGGCCTGTGCGAACAGCAGCGCGTGGTCACCGATGCCGACCTGCAGACGTTGATGCAGGGCGGCTCCAACGCGCAGGGCTACCGCCTGGCGTCGATGACCATCAGCGATGTCGGCAGCCGTGCCAACGCGCTGGTCGAACTGTCCGACCCGGACGGCAACCGCGTGGCCGAGACCGCGCAGGGCGACGGCCCGGTCGATGCCCTGTTCGGCGCGCTGTCGGCCGCCACCGGCGTACAGCTGATGCTGGACAGCTACCACGTGCACAGCGTGGGCATCGGCGCCGATGCCCGCGGCGAGGCCAATCTGAGTGTGCGCCACGACGGCGTGGAGTACGACGGCACCGGTACCAGCAAGGACATCATCGAAGCCTCCGCGCTGGCCTGGCTGGACGTGGCCAACCGCCTGCTGCGCCAGCGCCACGCCGCCGCCCAAAGCAGCACCGACGTTCCCACCCCCGCAACCGCCTGAGGAACCCGAGATGAGCGCCTTCGACACTCCTACCGCAGCCGCTGGCCAGCAGTGGAACGCCCAGGACTATGCGATCGATGCCGGTTTCGTACCGTTGCTCGGTGGCGCGGTCGCGCGCCTGCTCGATCCGCGCGCCGGTGAGCGCATCCTCGACCTGGGCTGTGGCGACGGCGTGCTCAGCACCGAACTGGCCCTGAGCGGCGCGCGCATCCACGGCGTGGACGCGTCGCCGGAACTGGTGATCGCCGCCCGTGCACGTGGCGTCGACGCGCAGGTGATGGACGGCCACGCGTTGTCGTTCGATAGCGAGTTCGATGCGGTCTTCAGCAATGCCGCATTGCATTGGATGGGCAACCCGGACCGCGTGCTGGAAGGCGTGCGTCGCGCGCTGCGCCCCGGTGGCCGCTTCGTCGCCGAGTTCGGCGGCCATGGCAACGTCGCCACGATCGTCGCCGCGGTACAGGCCGCACGCGTGGCCCACGGCCATGGCGCCAGCACCTTCCAGTGGTACTTCCCGAGCGCCGATGCCTATGCCGACCGCCTGCGCCAGCATGGCTTCCAGGTGCAGCTGATCGAATGCACGCCGCGCCCGACCCCACTGCCGACCGGCGTGGCCGGCTGGCTGCGGGTATTCGCCGCGCCGCTGCTGGATGACCTGCCCGCCGAGGCCCGCGCCACCGTGCGCGAGGCTGCCACCGCGTTGCTGGCCGACCTGCCACGCAATGCCGCCGGCCAGCCGCTGGCCGACTACGTGCGCCTGCGTGTGCTCGCCCGCCGGCGCTGACTTGACCGTTCCGCTTTCTTTACTGATGTTCGCTATTTCGTACTTCTGCCAGGCATACGCATGACTTCCGCACCCCGCACCCTGTACGACAAACTGTGGGACGCCCACGTGGTGGTTCCCGAATCCGACAGCGCGCCCGCCGTGCTGTACATCGACCTGCACCTGATCCACGAGGTGACCTCACCGCAGGCATTCACCGAACTGCGCGAGCGCGGCCTGTCGCCGCGCCGGCCGGACCGCACCAAGGCGACGATGGACCATTCCACGCCGACCCTGCCGGCCGCCGCGGACGGCACGTTGCCCTACGCCAGCGCCGCTTCCGAGGCACAGGTCGCCACCCTGGCGCGAAATTGCGCCGAGCACGGCATCGAACTGTTCGACATGGCCTCGGACAACCGCGGCATCGTCCATGTCATTGCGCCGGAACAGGGCTTCACCCAGCCCGGCATGACCATCGTCTGCGGCGACAGCCACACCTCCACCCACGGTGCATTCGGCTCGCTGGCCTTCGGCATCGGCACCAGCGAGGTCGGCCACGTGCTGGCCACGCAGTGCCTGCTGCAGCGCAAGGCCAAGACCTTCGCGATCACCGTTGACGGTGCGCTGGCACCCGGCGTCGGCGCCAAGGATGTGGTCCTGCACATCATCGGCGTGATCGGCGTCAACGGCGGCACCGGCCATGTGATCGAGTTCCGTGGCAGCACCATCGAAGCGATGGACATGGAACAGCGCATGACCCTGTGCAACATGTCGATCGAAGCAGGTGCACGCGCCGGCATGGTCGCGCCCGACCAGGTCACCTTCGACTTCGTCGCCGCTACGCCGCGCGGCCCCAAGGGCGCCGACTTCGACGCTGCCGTGGCGCGCTGGCAACAGCTGCGCAGCGATGACGGCGCGCGCTTCGACAGCGAAGTGCACATCGACGCCGCCGACATCCGCCCGACCCTGACCTGGGGTACGCATCCGGGTACCGCGATCGCCGTGGATGCGCCGATTCCCGCCGCCAACGATGCCGCCGCGCAGAAGGGCCTGGACTACATGCACTTCCAGGCCGGCAAGGCGCTGGCGGGCACACCGGTGGACGTAGTGTTCGTTGGTTCGTGCACCAACGGCCGCCTGAGTGATATGCGCGAAGTGGCGCAGGTGCTGCGCGGTCGTCGCGTCGCCGACCGGGTGCGCATGCTGGTGGTGCCGGGCTCGGAGATCGTCAAGCGCGAGGCCGAAGCCGAGGGCATCCACGAGATCGTGCGCGCGGCCGGTGCCGAATGGCGCGAGCCGGGCTGCTCGATGTGCATCGCGATGAACGGCGATCTGGTCGCCCCCGGCCAGCTGGCCGTGAGCACCAGCAACCGCAATTTTGAAGGCCGGCAGGGGCCCGGTTCGCGCACGCTGCTGGCCTCGCCGATGAGCGCCGCGTGGGCCGCGGTGAACGGGCATGTGGCCGACACCCGCGAACTGTTCGCACAGGAGGTGGCGTGATGGCCGGTTTCCGTACCCTGACCTCGGCCAGCGTGGTGCTGCGCCAGACCAACATCGACACCGACCAGATCATCCCGGCGCGGTTCCTGTCCACCACCGAGCGTGCCGGGCTGGGTCGCAACGCGTTCAACGACTGGCGCTGGCAAGCTGATGGTTCGCCGGTGGCCGACTTCGCCTTCAACCAGCCGCACAACGCCGGCCGCAGCATCCTGCTGGCGGGCCGCAACTTCGGCTGCGGTTCTTCGCGCGAGCATGCACCGTGGGCGCTGACCGACCTGGGCCTGCGTGCCATCGTCAGCAGCGAGATCGCGGACATCTTCCGCGGCAACGCGCTGAAGAACGGCCTGCTGCCGATCGTGCTGGACGAGGCCGACGTGCAGGCGCTGATGCAGCGCCCGGACGATGCGCTGACCATCGACGTGGCTGCGCGCGAGCTGCGCACCCCCGCTGGCCGCGTCTATTCCTTCCCGCTGGATGGCTTCTCGCAGACCTGCCTGCTGGAAGGCGTCGACCAGTTGGGGTATCTGTTGGGCCGTGTCCCTGAAATCGAACGTTACGAGAGTGAGCATGCACGCTGAGATTGTTGTCCTGCCCGGTGATGGCATCGGCCCGGAAGTGGCCGCCGCGGCAGTTGCCGTCCTGAAGGCGGTCGCCGGACGCTTCAACCACACCTTCACTTTCAGCGAGCACGACATCGGTGGCATCGCCATCGACCGCCACGGTGAACCGCTGCCGGCGTCGACCCTCGCCGCCTGCCAGGCCGCCAATGCGGTACTGCTGGGCGCGGTCGGTGGCCCGAAGTGGTCCGACCCGAACGCCAAGGTGCGCCCCGAGCAGGGCCTGCTGGCGATCCGCAAGGCGCTGGGCCTGTACGCGAATCTGCGCCCGGTACGTACCCACGAAGCCGCGCTGCACGCATCACCGATCAAGGCCGAGCTGCTGCAGGGCGTGGACTTCGTGGTGGTGCGTGAACTGACCGGCGGCATCTACTTCGGCGACAAGACCCGCGACGCCGACAGCGCCAGCGACCTGTGCCGCTACACTGTGGCCGAGATCGAACGCGTGCTGCGCAGTGCCTTCCGCCTGGCCCAGCAGCGTCGCGGCAAGGTCACTTCGGTGGACAAGGCCAATGTGCTGGAAACCTCGCGCCTGTGGCGCGACGTGGCCGCACGCATCGGCCGCGAGGAGTTCCCGGACGTGGCGCTGGAGCACCAGCTGGTCGATTCGATGGCCATGCACCTGCTGGCCAAGCCACGCGAGTACGACGTGATCGTCACCGAGAACATGTTCGGCGACATCCTCACCGATGAGGCCTCGATGCTGGCCGGTTCGCTGGGCCTGCTGCCGTCGGCTTCGCTGGGCGAGCCGGGTGCGGTGGGCATTTACGAGCCCATCCACGGTTCGGCCCCGGACATCGCCGGCAAGGGCATCGCCAATCCGTACGCGACAATCTTCAGCGCCGCGATGCTGCTGCGCCATTCGCTGGGGCTGGAAGCCGAAGCGGCCGCGGTGGAAGCCGCCGTGCATGCGGTGCTGGATGATGGGGTGTTCACTGCCGACCTGGCCGCCAAGGGCCAGGCCGTGAGTACCGCGGCAGCGACCGACGCGGTGCTGGCGAAGCTGGGCTGATCCGGTAGCGCCACGCCATGCGTGGCGCGCTTCCCGTCGGATATCGTGCGCAGCCACCCATGGGGTGGCTCTACTCGTAGACCCACGCCGTGCGTGGCTGCGTTACTTGGTGGTGTACCCACCATTGACCAGAATCGTCTGCCCGGTCATCCACCAGCCATCCGTCACCAGGAAGCGGATCCACGGCACGATATCGGCGATGTCGGTCAGCCCGGTGCGGGTGAACGCCGACAATGCCGCCGCAGTCTTGTGATACGCCTGCGCATCGGCGCTCTCGGCCGGATAGAAGAACGGCGTGTCCATCGGACCGGGACCGATCGCGGTCACCGAAATGCCGCGCTCACCAAATTCCTTCGACGCCGCGCGGGTGAAGTGCTCGACCGGCGCCTTGGTGCCGGCGTAGCTGGAATAGAACGGCGTGAACGCACCCAGCAGCGAGGTGACCAGGGTGCAGATGCGGCCACCGTCATTGACGTGGCGACCTGCCTCCTTCAGGAAGAAGAACGCGGCCTTGGCATTGACCGCGCTCATCTCGTCGTACTCCACTTCGCTGATGTCCAGCAGCGGTTTCTTCAATACCTTGCCGACCGTATTGATGGCGATGTCGGGACGGCCGACTGCGGCCACGGCATCGGCGAACAAGCGCTCCATCGCTGCCGCCGACGTCAGGTCGCCCTGCAGGGCCACCGCCTTGCTGCCGGCGGCCTGCACCGCGGCTACCGTCGCTTCTGCATCGGCCTGGGTAGCGGCACTGTTGTAGTGGATGACGATGGCTTTGGCGCCCTGTGCGGCGAAGTCGCGGGCGATCAGGCCACCCAGGTTCTTGGCGCCACCGGCGATCAGCACGGTCTTGCCCTTGAGGGAATGCTCGGTCATGGCTTCGGTCTCGGGAGGGGGCTGCCCGGGGTGGCAACCCTGCCCTGACGACGATATCGTGCAGAAAATGCGGATAAAGCCCGCCACTTTGACTTAACTTTCCAGAGTCAGCGAACAATGGACCGGATCGATCGCTTCCGCATCTTCACCCGGGTCGTGGAGTGCGCCAGCTTCACGCGCGCCGCCGACCAGCTCGGCCTGCCCCGTTCCACGGTCTCGGCAGCCATTGCGGAGCTGGAGCAGCGGCTCGGCACCCGCCTGCTGCAGCGCTCGACCCGCCGGGTGTCCACCACCCACGACGGCGACGTGTTCCATGCCCGCTGCCTGCGCCTGATCGCCGAGGTCGAAGACGCCGAATCGCTGTTCCTCCAGGTCGACGCCCAGCCGTCGGGCCTGCTGAAGATCGACGTACCCAGCCGCATCGGCCGCCGCATCATCGCACCGGCGCTGCCCGGGTTCTTCGCGCAGTATCCGCAGGTGGAAGTGGACCTGGGCATGACCGACCGCGCGGTGAACCTGATCGAAGACGGTTGCGATGCGGTGCTGCGGGTCGGCCAACTGGGCGATTCCAGCCTGGTGGCGCGCACGCTGGGCCAACTGGATTTTGCCAACGTCGCGGCGCCGGCCTACCTGCGCGAACACGGCGTGCCGCAGCATCCTGCCGACCTGCCGCAGCATCGCGCGGTGAACTACGCGTCGCCGACCACGGCACGGGTGGAACCGTGGGAGTGGCAGGACGGCGGCCAACTGCGCACGCTGCCGATGCCTGGCTGGGTGCGTGTGAACAGCGCCGAGGCATCGATCGCGTGCTGTGTGGCGGGGTTGGGTCTTTTGCAGATTCCGCGCTACGACGTACAGGCCGAGCTGCAATCCGGCGCGCTGGTGGAAGTGATGCCACAGCACGTCGCACAGCCATTGCCGGTCACCCTGCTGCAGCCGCATCGGCAGCACCGTGCGCTGCGCGTGCAGGTGTTCATCGAATGGCTGCTGCCGGTGCTACGGACCGGCCTGCAGCTGCGGTAGATCCATGCCCTGCGTGATGCTTGTGTAGAGTCGAGCCATGCTCGACTCATCCCATCAACGCGCGAAGAGCAGCCGAGCGTGGCTCGGCTCTACAGAAAGCAGGTACCGCGAGCAGTGCCAACCAAGGTTGGCACCTGCCAGAGGCGCTGGCCGTGGACGCCGGGGCATCACGCCCCGGATTCATCGGGCTTCACCCGGAACCACGCCGCGTACAACGCCGGCAGGAACACCAGGGTCAGCACCGTACCGACGATCAGGCCGCCCATGATCGAGATCGCCATCGATCCGTAGAACGCGCTGCGCGACAGCGGAATCATCGCCAACACGGCTGCCAGTGCGGTCAGCACGATCGGGCGGAAGCGGCGCACCGTGGCGTCGATGATCGAATGCCAACGGTCATGCCCGGCATCGATGTCCTGCTGGATCTGGTCGATCAGGATCACCGAGTTGCGCATGATCATGCCGGCCAGTGCGATCGTGCCCAGCAGCGCCACGAAGCCGAACGGCGCCCGGAACAGCAGCAGGAACAGGGTCGCGCCGATGATGCCCAGCGGCGCGGTCACCAGCACCATCGCTGCACGCGAGAAGCTGCGCAGCTGCAGCATCAGCAGCGTGGCCACCACCACCAGGAACAGCGGCATGCCGGCCTTGATCGAGTTCTGGCCACGCGCCGAATCCTCCACGGTACCGCCGGTTTCCAGCAGGTAACCACTGGGCAGCTCGGCACGGATGCCGTCCAGTGTGGGCAGGATCTGATGCACCACGTCCAGCGCCTGCATGCCATCACTGATGTCGGCGCGCACAGTCACCGTCGGCAACCGGTTACGGTGCCAGATGATGCCGTCCTCGAAGCCGTACTCCATCGTCGCCACCTGCGACAGCGTGATGCTGCCACCGTTGGCGGTGGGCATCGACAGGCTGGACAGCAGCTCCAGCTGGTTGCGCTCATCGGCCGGCCCGCGCAGCAGCATCTCGATCTGGCGATTGCCCTCGCGATACACGCTGACCGATTGCCCGGCCAACGAACTGGACAGGAACTGGCTGACCTGGGCGCTGCTCACGCCCAGCGCGCGGGCGCGCTCCTGGTCGACTACCAGGCGCACCACCTTGCTCGGCTCGCTCCAGTCCAGGTTGACGTTCATCACGTGCGGGTTCTCCCGCACCTTGGCCTCGACCTGGCGCGCGATCGCCTGCACCTTCTCGATGTGCTCGCCGGAGATGCGCATCTGCACCGGATAGCCGACCGGCGGGCCGTTCTCCAGGCGGGTCACGCGCATCTGCACGTCCGGGAACTTCGGGATCACCTCGTGCAGCAGCCAGTCGCGGGTGCTTTCGCGTGACCTGATGTCCTTGGCCAGCACCACGAACTGGGCGAAGTTGGTCGCCGGCAGCTGCTGGTCCAGCGGCAGGTAGAAGCGCGGCGAACCGGTGCCCACGTAGGAGACGTAGTTGGCAATGCCCTCGCGGCTGGACAGCAGCTTCTCCAGCTTCTCGGCCTGGGCCTGGGTCGAGCGCAGCGAGGCGCCCTCGGCCAGCTCGATGTCCACCATCAATTCCGGCCGGGTCGAATCCGGGAAGAACTGCTGCGGCACGAAGCGGAACATCATCAGCGAGAACACGAACAGCGCGATGGTCGCGGCGATCACCCACCAGCGGTGACGCAGGCAGCCATCGAGGAAGCGACGGAAACTGCGGTAGAACGGGCGCTGGTACGGATCATGGTCATGCCCGTGCTGCGGCGGCGCGATCAGGTTGGCCAGCGCCGGGTAGCGGTCGGCCCACTGCTGGCGCCTGGCCAGCCAGCGCGCGGACAGGCTGCCCGGCTTCGGCGGCTGCGGATTGAACAGGTCCGGCAGCATCTTGTCGCCCAGGTACGGGATGAACAGCACCGCCGCGATCCACGACACCACCAGCGCGATGGTCACCACCTGGAACAGCGAGCGGGTGTATTCACCGGTACTCGATGCCGCAGTGGCAATGGGCAGGAAGCCGGCCGCGGTGATCAGGGTGCCGGTCAGCATCGGGAACGCGGTCGACTCCCAGGCGAAACTGGCGGCGCGCAGGCGGTCATAGCCCTGCTCCATCTTGGTGGCCATCATCTCCACCGCGATGATCGCATCGTCCACCAGCAGGCCCAGCGCCAGCACCAATGCACCCAGCGAGATCTTGTGCAGGCCGATGTCGAAGTAGTGCATGACGAAGAAGGTCATCGCCAGCACCAGCGGGATGGTCACGCCCACCACCAGGCCGGTGCGCAGGCCCAGCGAGAAGAAGCTGACCAGCAGCACGATCACCACCGCCTCGGTCAGCACCTGCACGAACTCGCCGACCGACTCTTCCACCGACTGCGGCTGGTCGGACACTTTGCGCAGCTGCATACCGGCCGGCAGGGTCTTCTGCAGGCGTTCGAACTCGGCATCGAGGTTGGCGCCGAGCTTGAGGATGTCACCGCCATCCTTCATCGCCACCGCCAGGCCGATCGCCTCTTCGCCCATGAAGCGCATCTTCGGCGACGCCGGATCGGCGAAGCCGCGCTTGACCTCGGCGATGTCGCCCAGGTGCACGGTGCGGTCACCGGCGCGGATCGGGAACTGGCGGATCGCTTCGATGTCGTTGAACTGGCCGGTCACCCGCAGCTGCACGCGATCGGTGGCGGTCTCGAAGAAGCTGGTGCCGGTCACTGCATTCTGGTCGGCCAGCGCCTGCTGCACCTGCTGCATCGACACGCCCAGCGTGGCCAGCCGGGTGTTGGACAGTTCGATCCACACCTTCTCGTCCTGCAGGCCGACCAGGTCGATCTTGCCGACGTCGGGCACCCGCTGCAGTTCCAGCTGGATGCGGTCGGCGTAGTCGCGCATCACCGCATAGTCGAAGCCCTTGCCGGTCAACGCATAGATGTTGCCGTAGGTGTCGCCGAACTCATCGTTGAAGAACGGACCGACGATCTCGCGTGGCAGCGTCGGGCGGATGTCGCCCACGCGCTTGCGCACCTGGTACCACAGGTCCGGGATCTGCCTGGAGCGCAGGCTGTCGCGCGCCATGAAGATGATCTGCGATTCGCCCGGACGCGAGTACGAGCGGATGAACTCGTACTCGCCGGTATTCATCAGCGCCTTCTCGAGCGGCTCGGTCACCTGCCGCGAGACCTGCTCGGCAGTGGCCCCGGGCCACAACGTGCGCACCACCATCGCCTTGAAGGTGAACGGCGGGTCCTCGGACTGGCCCAGATGCTTGTACGACCATGCGCCGATCAGCGCGAAGGCCAGCATCGCAAACAGCACCAGCGGGCGGTTGGACAACGCCCACTCGGAAAGATTGAAGCGGCGCACCGGCTTACTCCCTGGCCTTGGCGGCAGCGGCCGGCGTAGCCGGCTTCAGCACGGGACGGTTCTGCCGGTCCACGGCGATCACCGGTTGACCGGCCCGCAGCAGGTGGCCACCCGCAGCAACCACCCAGTCACCCGCGTTCACGCCGGACAGCACCGGTACCGTCTCGCTGCCAAACGCACCGGTGGTAACCGGTGCGGCCCTCAGCGTGCTGTTGGCCGGATCGACCACCCATACGCTGGCGGCACCGTTGGCACCGCGCTGCAGCGCGCCCAGCGGCAGCTGCAGGGTGCCGTGGCGACCGGCGCTGCTGTAGACGCGGGCACTCTGGCCCAGTTCGACGTCGGCCAGCGCATCGGCGGGCAGACTGACCCGGGTCGCATAGGTACGTGCCTGCGGATCGGCAGCGGCGGCGATCTCCCGGATCGTGCCCGGCAGGCGCTGGCCGGGGCGGTTCCACAACTCCACCTCAACCGGCTGGCCCACCGCATAGTCGCGGATGGTGGCCTCGGGCAGGTCGATCAGCACTTCGCGGCCACCGTCGGCGGCCAGGTTAAAGATGGTCTGCCCGGCGGACACTACCTGCCCGGCCTCGGCCTCGCGGCTGGCGATCACACCGTCGGCCGGCGCGCGCAGCTGTGCGTAGCCGGCCTGGTTGCGCAACACATCGAGGTTGGCGCGGGCGGCGTTGGCCTGGCCCTGCGCAGCCTTGAACGCGGCGGACTGCTGGTCCAGCTGCGAGCGGCTGACCAGCTGCTGGTCGGCCAGCACCTGGTAACGCTTGAGGTCATCGCGGGCACGCACCAGATCGGCTTCGGCTGCCGCCAGCTGCGCCTGCGAGGCACGGGCCTGCAGCGCGAAGTCAGCCACGTCCAGCTCGGCCAGCACGTCGCCCTTCTTGACCCGCTGCCCGGCATCGACGTGGCGCTTGACCAGATTGCCGCCAACGCGGAACGACAGCGGGCTTTCCTGCCGGGCACGCACCGTGCCCGGGAACGCCGCCGGCGCCTGCCCGGCCTGCTCGCCGGGGTGAACCACCAGCACCGGTACGGCCGCCGGTGGCGCCTGTTCCTGCCCCGAACAGGCTGCCAGCGCAGCCATCCACACCATACCGCCCATCCAGCGCACGATCTTCATCGGTCAACGTCCTGAAACGCAGGGTTGCAACTAAGGAGGGAGCCGCGACTGCCGGCCCAATTTAATAAACCGGCCGGTATAGTATAAATATCGAACCGCTTGGTCTAGTATTGTCGCGATGAGTTCCCACATTTCCCGCAAGCCGTCGGCCAAGCCCGCTGCCAAGGCCGCCGGACCCGGGCGCCCCAAGGACCTCGGCAAGCGCGCGGCGATCCTTGAAGCAGCCAAGGCACTGTTCATCGAACAGGGGTATACCGGCGTGAGCATGGACACCATCGCCGCTCAGGCCGGCGTCTCGAAGCTGACTGTGTACAGCCACTTTGGCGACAAGGAGACGCTGTTCTCCGAGGCGGTGCAGTCAAAGTGCATTGAAATGCTGCCCGACGCGTTGTTCGTAGCCGACGCGGACGGCCCGCTGCGCGACCAGCTGATCGGTATCGGCCTGGCCTTCTTCGAGCTGATCACCTCCGACGCGGCGATCTCGATCCAGCGCATGATGATGGCGCCGGAGACCGACGAACGCCTGCGCGCGCTGTTCTGGAAAGCCGGCCCCGAGCGTACCTGCGAGGCGCTGGCCGATTTCCTGCGCGCCCGCGCCGAACGTGGCGAACTGGAGATCGCCGACTGTGCTCTGGCCGGCGAGCAGTTCCTGACCCTGGTCAAGGGCGAAGTGCACATGCATATGATGTGCGGCATGCCACTGTCACCCGTGGAATGCGACCCTGTTGCCCACGTGACCGCCAGCATCGACTTCTTCCTGCGCGCCTACGCGCCGCGAGGGGCCGGACCGGCTGAATAACCAAAACTGAACGAACCGGAGGTCGCGATGACTTCCGGCACTGCGACCCCGGCCCCCGGCAGCTGATGCTCTGGGCGCGCCGCCGGCCTCCGGCACCGGTAAAATGGCCGGCCCACTGCGCTGGATTTGAACCTCATGACGATTGATTACGCCCACGCCCGCGAACTGATGGTGGAACAGCAGATCCGTCCCTGGGACGTGCTGGACATCAAGGTGCTCGACGTCCTGGCCCGCCTGCCGCGCGAGGCCTTTGTCGCCGACGCGCACCGGGCACTGGCCTACGCCGATGTCGAACTGCCGATCGGCCACGGCCAGAAGATGATGAAGCCGGTCATCGAGGGCCGTACCCTGCAGGCACTGGACCTGCAGCCGGGTGACGAAGTACTGGAAATCGGCACGGGCAGCGGCTTCCTGTCGGCCTGCATCGGCGCGCTGGCGCGCGATGTGCTGAGCCTGGAAATCGACCCGGAGCTGGCCGCCGCTGCGCGTGCCCGCCTGGACGCCTCCGGCCTGGGCAGCAACGTCCGCGTGGAAGTGGCCGATGCCCTGTCCTGGCAGACCGAACGCCGCTTTGACGTGATCTGTGTCACTGGTGCGGTCGACGTGGTGCCGTCACAGTTCGCCTCGTGGCTGCGTCCGGGTGGCCGCCTGTTCGTGATCCACGGCCGCTCGCCGGCGATGGAGGCCCTGCTGGTCAAGGCCGACGGCAGCTCCGAGTCCCTGTTCGAGACCGATATCGATTACCTGCGTGGTGCCGCCCCGGCCCCCCAGTTCCACCTCTGAGTCCAAGGAAGCCGCAATGATCCGCCGATCCCTCGCTGTTGCGCTGGCCACTGCCCTGCTGCCGTTGTCCGCCCATGCCGCCGACCTGCTGCAGGTCTACGAAATGGCCCGCAACGGCGATCCGCAGCTGTCGGCCGCCGAATCGACCCGGCTGTACGACAAGGAAGGCGCCGTGCAGGCGCGTGCCGCCCTGCTGCCGCAGATCAACGGCCAGGCCACGCTGAACCGCACGCGCAGCGAGCCGAACGCCGACGCCAATTCCGGCTCGTTCACCAACAAGCGCCGCACCTACGCGATCGACGGCAGCCAGACGCTGTTCAACTGGACCCAGATCAACAATCTGCGTTCGCAGCGTGAGCTGAGCAAGGCAGCGGACTTCACCCTCGAGTCGGCCAACGACAGCCTGATCGTGCGCACCTCGGCGGCCTACTTCAATGTGCTGGTGGCGATCGAATCGCTGAACGCCGCACAGACCAATGAAGCGGCCGCGAAGAAGCAGTTCGACTTCGCCGACAAGCGCCTGGAAGTGGGTCTGGCGCCGATCACCGACGTGCACGAAGCACGCGCCCAGTACGACCAGGCGCGCGCCAACACCATCATTGCGCAGAACACCCTGGCCGATAACTACCAGGCCCTGACCGAACTGACCGGCCAGCCGGTGACCAACCTGCGTGGCCTGCCGGCGGACTTCCGCCCGGAAGTGCCGGCCAACCGCGGCAACATCGACGAGCTGGTGCAGCAGGCTACCACCCAGAATCCGGCGCTGAAGGCGCAGGAGCTGAAGGTCAGTGCCGCTGAAGCCGGCGTGCAGGCTGCCCGTGGTGGCCATTACCCGACCCTGTCGCTGGGCGGCAGCTGGGGCAAGAGCGCCACCTGGGGCGACAGCACCGGTGCCGGTTCGCTGTCGCCGGATGCGCGCACCAACAGCATCGGCCTGACCCTGAGCGTGCCGATCTTCTCCGGTGGCGCCACCCAGTCCGGCGTGCGCCAGGCTCTGGCGCAGCGTGACATCGCCCAGGACGGCTACGAGCAGCAGAAGCGTGCCCTGGATCGCAATACCCGCAATGCCTACCAGACCCTGATGCAGGGCATCAGCGAAGTGGAAGCCCGCCGCCTGGCGGTGGTTTCGGCACAGAGCGCGTACGACGCCTCGCAGGTGGGCCTGGAAGTCGGTACCCGTACCGTGCTGGATGTGATCCAGAACCAGCGCATCCTGTTCTCGGCGCAGCTGGACTATGCCCAGGCCCGCTACACCTTCCTGCAGAACCGCCTGCTGCTGAGCCAGTCGCTGGGTGCGCTGGACGTGGCCGAACTGCAGGACGTCAATCGACTGCTGACCCAGGACGCGGGCAACCCGGCCACGACCACGCACTGAGTCGCCGCCCCTGCAACGAAAAAGCCACCCGCGAGGGTGGCTTTTTTGCAGGTGCTGCATCCACACGCGCCCCCCCCCGGCGTGGCCCCACGAACCGTCAGCCCGGCCATGCGCGCAGGCGTTCCAACGCCGCAAGCACGCACAGCGCGGCTGCCAAGGGGGCCAGCATCGACATCATCAGCCCGCAGCCGGCTGCGCCTTGCGGGGTGTCATCCCGACGCCGCCGCAGCACCGCCAGGCACAGCGCCGCCATCACCACCAGCGTTGCCGGACCCGGCAGCGCCGGCAAGGTGCCCTGCGGTAGCCCCAGCACCAGCATCACCGCCGGCAGCGCAACCACCATTGCGCTCAGGCGCGTGCGGGATCGTCCCGCCGCGTCAGCTGCGCGGAGCCACAACGATGTAGCCAACCGGACGGCCAGCATCAGCAGCACCAACTGCAGGGCGGCCAGGCCCGCTGCCCCGGCCAGGGGCAACAATGGCAGCATCCACTGCAGCTGGGGGTGCACCTGCAGCGCCACGGCCAGTGGCCGGGTACTGGCGAGCGCGGAAAACTCGACCAGCCCGGCCTGCAATGCTGCCAGCACGATCAGCAGCAGCATCGCCAGCAACGAGACCAGCGCCAGCACCGCCGGCTGCCACATCGCACCCTGGCGGCGCAGCGCAGGAAAGCCCAGTGCCAGGCCCACGCTGGCAAATATGCCCAGCAGCGGCACCGCAGCCGCCAGCACGCCCCCCAGCCCGAAGCGATACGGCGCGGTCGCCGGAGGCAGCCAGGGAATCCAATGCCCGTAGTGCACGTGACGCGCCGCCAGCGCCAGCAGCAACACCCCCACACCGATCTTCACCGTCAGCAGCGCACAGGCCGCAAGGGCCACACCCCGCGGCGGCAGCAACGCGAGCACGCTCAACGTCAGCAGGCCCACGGCCGCCGCTATCTGCACGGGCAGCCAGTCGTTGGCATGGAGGCCTCCGGTAGCCAGCACCGCATGTACATGGCGGGCCATGGACTGTGCCGCGCCCGCCGTGGTCGCCGTCAGCTCAAGCAACAGGATCGTGCCCAGAACGACGGCCACCCGTGGCCCCCAGCTGGCGGCCAGCAGCCCGTACAGGCCATCGGCCGCCGGCAGTCGCAGCACCAGATCCTGCAGGCAGCACAGCACCAGGCCAGCCCCCAGTGCGGCCAGCAACAGGCTCAGTACGATGGCGGGGCCAGCCTGTGCCGCCGTGTGCTGGCCCACCAGCGCGATCACGCTGCCGCCCACCAGCAACGTCAGTGCCACCACAGCCAGGTGGTCCATCCCCAAGCGCGCCCCACCGGTGCCGTCCCTGCCCCTGTCGCCGTCCATCGCAAGTTCCCTTGATATCCGCCCAAGCGCGGTCGACAGCAGGCTGGCAGCCTGCGTCGTCCTGCGGAATCAGAATCGGTGCTGCGTGCGCCACGATGTGATGGCAGGCACGCTGCCATCGGCAGGGTCGGTCCAGCAACGACAGAAAAATCGTCGCTAAGCAGAATTGATGAAGTTGATCACGACAACGCAGCGCAGCGCCGCCGACGCCGCGCTGCCGGGATCAATCGCGTGCCGGTGGCAGGTGCGGTGCGACCAGCGCAAGCGTGCGCTGCAGCGCGCCACGGCCATTGCTGACCAACGTGCAGCCCGCACGCGCCATGTCCTCGCGGGCCTGCGCATCTTCAAGCAGATGCTGCAGCAGGTCGCCCACCGCCTGCGCATCTTCGCCGATCAGCAGCGCACCGGCCTCGCGCATGCGCCGGGAGATTTCCGCGAAGTTGTGCAGGTGCGGGCCGGTCACCGCCGCGGTTCCCATCGCAGCGGGCTCCAGCAGGTTGTGGCCACCGATGGCCTGCAGGCTGCCGCCGACGAAGGCGACCTGGGCGCAGGCGTAGAACGGCATCAGCTCGCCGAGGGTATCGATGACGAACACGTCTGTGGCGGCGTGCGGCCACTGGTCCACGCGGCGGGTCGCCACGCTCCAGCCCTGTTCGCGCGCCAGCGCTTCCACCTTCGGGAAACGTTCGGGATGGCGCGGTGCCCACAGCAGCAGCAGATCCGGATGCTGCTGGCGCAGGCGGCGGTGCAGGTCGATCACCGCCTGCTCTTCGCCGTCATGGGTACTGGCGGCGATCCATACCGGGCGCGCGCCCGGCACCCGTGCATGGAACTGTTCGACGAAGCCCTGCACGTCCGGCGTGGTGATGTCGAACTTCAGGTTGCCCAGTGCCTGCACCTGGCCGGGCTCCGCCCCCAGCTGCACGAAGCGCTCGGCATCGTCCTGCGACTGCGCGGCCACGCAGGTGACGGTGCGCAGGGCGCGGCGGATCAATGCGGCCAGCAGCCGGTAGCCGCGCAGCGAACGCGCCGACAACCGGGCATTGAGGATGTAGACCGGAACACCACGGTCACGGCAGCCGAACAGCATGTTCGGCCACAACTCGGTTTCCAGGATCAGCGCCAGGCTGGGCTGGAAATGGCCGAGGAAGCGGTTGACGCTGCCCGGCACGTCGTACGGCAGGTAGACATGGTCCAGCGCGTCGCCCCAGAGCGCACGCACGCGCTCGGAGCCGGTCGGAGTGATGGTGGTGATGACCCAGCGGATGTCCGGGCGCTGCTGGCGCAGGGCATTGACCAGCGGCGCGGCGGCATTGACCTCGCCCACCGAGACCGCGTGCAGCCACACCCGTGGCTGGCCGGTCGGCTGCGGATAGGAGGCGTAGCGTTCGTCCCAGCGCCGGAAGTACTCACGGACCCGGAAACCGCGCCAGACCAGGTGGTACACGGTGATCGGCAGCAGGATATAGAGCACGACCGAGTACAGGCCGCGCAGGATCCATTCGACAGGGTCTTTACGCATGCGGCAAGGATACGGGAGCCCCCCGGGAAAGACACGCGGCCGCCTTGGTAGAATGGCCCCATGTCAGATGCCTCCACCGCCGTCCGCCCGTCGCTGCGCGATCCGCGCAACTGGCCGATGTTCGCCGCCATGTTCGGCGCCTTCGCCATCGCCCGCCTGCCGTGGATGCTGCAGCGCGCGCTGGGCCGGGGCGTCGGCTGGATCACCTGGCGCCTGCTCGGCAGCCGCCGCCGCGCCGCCGAGGTCAACCTGCAGCTGTGTTTCCCCGAGAAGGACGAAGCGTGGCGGCAGCGCCTGGTGCGCGACAGTTTCGATGCGCTGGGCGTCGGCGTGTTCGAGTGCATCCGCGCCTGGTGGGGCAGCATCGACAGCATCCGCCCGCAGGTACGGGTCGAAGGCCTGGAACACCTGCGGCAGATGCAGGCCGAAGGCCGCGGCGTCCTGCTGGTCTCCGGCCACTTCATGACCCTGGAGATGTGCGGCCGCCTGCTGTGCGACTACGTCGATCTTTCCGGCATGTACCGCAAGCACAAGAACCCGGTGTATGAGTGGGCGGTCAAGTTCGGCCGCCTGCGCTATGCCAAGGCGATGTTCGCCAACGAGGACATCCGCGCGACCGTGCGCCACCTGAAGAAGGGCGGCTTCCTCTGGTACGCGCCAGACCAGGACATGCGGGGCAAAGACACCGTATTCGTGCCGTTCTTCGGCCACACCGCTTCGACCATCACCGCCACCCATCAGCTGGCACGCATGACCGGCTGTGCGGTGATTCCGTACTTCCACCGGCGCGAAGGCGGAAAGTACTTCCTGAAGATCGGCGCGCCGCTGGAGAACTTCCCCAGCGAGGATGTGGAAGCCGATACCACCCGGGTCAACCAGGCCATCGAAGCGATGGTGCGAGAGGCTCCCGACCAGTACCTGTGGATCCACCGCCGCTTCAAGCGCCAGCCCGGCGGCCGGAGTGATTTCTACAAATAGCGGTGCGTCGGGAATGCTCCATCCACGCATGGCGTGGATCTACCAAAGCACGCTCCGTCCGGTACATGCAGTAGAGCCGCGCCATGCGTGGATGGACGATCAGACCACCGTCGGCGTGTCGCCCGCGTCCCGCGCCAGCAGGCTGCCGGCGAACAACGCAGCCAGCAGCACCGTCAGGCCACCCCAGAAAGCGGAATAGAACGCCAGGTGCGTATTGAGCGGGAACACCGTGACCGCCAGCGCCAGCATCGCCGGCCGGGCGCGATCACGCGCAGCCGCCGGGGCATAGCGCCAGGCCCGCCAGGCCTGCGCCACCGCCGCCAACCACAGCAGCAGGCCCAGAACGCCGGTCTCGGCAAGGATTTCCAGCACGATCTGGTGGGCGTGCAA
This sequence comes from Stenotrophomonas maltophilia group sp. RNC7, assembly GCF_030910085.1. Lineage (NCBI taxonomy): Bacteria > Pseudomonadati > Pseudomonadota > Gammaproteobacteria > Lysobacterales > Lysobacteraceae > Stenotrophomonas > Stenotrophomonas maltophilia group sp. RNC7. The sequence continues at coordinate 26,173 of NZ_JAVFVN010000366.1, forward strand.
CGCCGGTTGGTTGCCCCACACGGCGGGGCCCTCATCTGACACGCAGGCCGGATACGCATCGCGGAAGCCGCGCGCACCGACACCGTTGACCGGATGCTCCTCGATCATGCACACCGCCGCGGTCCAGATGCGCGCGCGCCCCGAAAGGGCCTCGTCAACGCCCTGCCCGTCTTCGTTCCATGCCTGCGCCGTGCGCGCGACACGCTCGCGCAGCTGCGGCACGCCCGCTGTCAGTGCGGCCGTACCCAGCGCTGCCACCAGGGCCAGCAGCAGCAGCCGCTTCCAGCCGAACTGGCGCACGCCGCTGTAGGCCAGCACCAGCACAAAGGTGATCCACGAGGCGCGCGAACCTGCCAGCAGCAGCACGCACCCCAGTGTCGCAGCGGCGAGCAACCACCCTGCATTGCCGAAACGCCGCGCCATCGGCAGCAGCAGGAACGGTGACAGGCTGGCCAGCACCTGGCCGAATTTCAGATTGCAGGGCCCAAGCGCGCCACTGAGGCGGTCGGCCAGTGCGGCTTCGTCGGCCGGGCACAGCGCCTGGCCACTCACGGCCAGCTTCAGGTGTTCCAGCGACCAGAACCACGGGCTGGTGCCAGCCAGCGCCTGCACCAGCGCGTCCAGCGTCCACACGCCGGTGATCAGCGCCAGGCCACCGAAGGTCAAGCGCCGCCGTTCCGGCGTGGCCACCGCGATCGCCACCAGCCACATGAAGGGCAGGTAGCGCAGTCCGGCGGCCGCCTTGGTCCACGAGGCCGAAGGGTCGATCGCATCGATGGCCGAAAACGCCTGCGGCAGCCAGTAGCCGAGGAACAGGATCGAGGTCAGCGCCCACGCCGCCGTGCTCAACAGGTGCGGGCGGCGCTGCAGCCGGCGCATCACCATGCGCGCGGCAGCATAGACCGCGCCAAGGCCCAGCACGGTTTCGGCAATGCCCGGCAGCGGCCACATCGCCACGTACGCCAGCACCCACCAGGGCGCCCAGCGCCCGGCACGGTCGTCGCGCACGATGGCAGCGGGGTCAGCCGGCGAGATCGGCATAGAGGCGGAGGGTGTCGCGCTGCATGGCCTGCAGGGTAAACGGGATGCGGGTCGGCAGGGACGGCGGCTGCGCCAGCAGGGCCAGCGCACGTTCACCCAGCGCGTGCGCGTCGCCCAGCGGCACCGCACCGCTGGGCTGCAGCTGCTGCAGCAGTTCGCCGACGCCACCGTGGTCCCAGCCCAGCACCGGGCGGCCGACCGACAGCGCCTCGAGCACGGTGCGGCCAAAGGCTTCCGGCTTGTCCGACAGCTGCAGCACCAGATCGCTGGCGGCGTAGGCCTGGGCGATGCGGACGGTAGGCGTGCTGATCTGTACGGCCTCGGCCACGCCCAGCGCCGCGGCCTGGCGGCGCAGGCCAGCCACGTAGGCCTCGCGCCCGGGTTCGTCGGTGCCCAGCATCCACAGCTGGGCAGGCACGCCGGCGGCACGCACGTCGGCCAGCAGCTGCAGCGCGTGGGCGTGGCCCTTCAGTCGGGTGCCGCGCCCCGGCAGCAGCAGCAGCGGGCCCTCAACCTGCGCCAGCCACGGGTAGTCGGCCGCCAGGGCCAGCCGCGGACGGCGGTCGGCGCGCGCCACGCGCGGGAACTGGTTGACGTCGACACCTCTCGGTACGACCCGCAGTTTTTCTTCCGGCACCGTCGGGTAATGGCGTTGCACGTAGGCACGCACGGTGTTGGACACGCAGATCACGCGTTCGCCACTGGTCATCACCGCGCTGTAGCGGCTGGGCGAGTTCAACCCGTGCACGGTGGTCACCCAATGCGGGCGCTGTGCGGCGGGCATGGCGCGGATCGCGTACAGGCCCAACCAGGCCGGCAGCCGCGAACGGGCATGCACGATGTCCGCACCAACTTCGGCAAACAGCCGGCGCAGGGTCGGCAGATGGCGCAGGGTCAGCAGCGACTTGCGGCCGATATCCAGGGTGAGGTGCTCGGCACCGCTGTCCAGCAGCGGCTGCACCAGGCGGCCGCCGGCAGACACCACCAGCGCGCGATGGCCGGCGACAACCAGGGCCGCAGCGATTTCCAGGGTCGAGCGCTCGACACCACCGGAGTGCAGCGCCGGCAGCAACTGCACCACGGTCAATCGGCGCATCGAAGGGGCCGCCGTTTAGTCGGCCAGCACGAACACGGACCCGCAGTAGGGGCACTGCGCTTCGCCGTTGGGCTCGTCCTCGATCGGCAGGTACACGCGCGGATGCGAGTTCCACAGCGCCATTTCCGGGGTCGGGCAGCTCAACGGCAGATCGCTGCGGTGCACGGTGTAGCGCTTCTCGGCGTTGGCGGGCGCGGTGGCGGTATGGCTCATGGCGGATTCGGTGAACGGGTTGCGAGGCCTGTGATTCTAGCATCTGGGCCGCAACGACATTGCCCCGCAACGGGCCTTTGCACGCCGCCGCCGATGCCTCGCATCTCCCCGCCGCACGCCGGGCGGCGGTGATTCCGGGGATTTCGCGGTCGTTCCGGCAGGTTCGCTCGCCAGAATCGACTCCAGCGATATTTCCCGCATTTGGATCGAACTAAATGGCACTTGCCAGCGCGCGGCGGCTGTTGCAGGATCGGGCCAGGTCGCACCTCGACCCACCCAATCCAACCCGATCGCATGGCCCGCCCCCACCGGACCGGCATCGCCTCTTCCACTGCCAGCCTGGCGGGCGGAGCGATGCTGTCCGTGGTGTCCGCCGATGCGGGTTCGCCCGCCGCCAGCCCTTCCGGGAGACCCTTGCATGACCCTGTCCGATCCGCGCCGCGCCCTGCTTCCGCTCGCCCTGGCCCTGGCCTGTGCGACCCCTGCGATGCCGGCGCGGGCGCAGGGGCTGCAGACCTCGTTCGAACCGGGCGAACCTGTCCCGGCGCAGGCCACCGGTGCGCTGCAGGTCACGATCGGCAATGGACCGGCCGCGCCCTACGCCGCCAAGCGCAACGCCGGCTACAGCGGCCTGCATGCGCTGCGCTACAGCAGCGAAGGCGGCAGCGCGCGGCGCGAACTGTTCAAGGCCGACCTGCCCATCGAGGCCGATACCACGCTGTCGTGGCTGGTGCTGCCGGAAATCGTCGGCAAGGACACCGTCGCCTCGACCTATGTATCGCTGGACCTGCTGCTGGACGATGGCAGCCGCGTCTCGGCCGGTGCGGCACGCGACCAGCATGGCGTGGCGATCGGCGCGCGCGCGCAGGGCGAATCGAAGACGCTGTACCCGCAACAGTGGGCCCGCAAGGCGGTGCGGCTGGGCGACGTGCCCACGCTGAAGGGCCGCCGCGTGGTGGCGATCGAGCTGGAGGTGGCCAGCGCCGAGGGCGCGCCGGTCTCTGGCTGGATTGATGACGTGCGCCTGGATGCCCAACCGCGGCAGCGGCCGCAGCGCGTCTCCGACTGGGTGCTGACCACCCGCGGCACCCAGGCCAACGGCACCTTCTCGCGCGGCAACAATTTCCCGGCCACGGCGGTGCCGCACGGGTTCAACTTCTGGACCCCGGTGACCGACGCCGGCGCACTGAACTGGCTGTACCGCTGGAACGAACAGAACGATGCGCAGAACCGCCCGCAGCTGCAGGCACTGGCACTGAGCCACCAGCCCAGCCCGTGGATGGGCGACCGCCAGACCTTCCAGGTGATGCCCTCGGCCAGCCGTGGCGTGCCGGACGCCGACCGCCGCAAGCGCGCGCTGTCGTTCGACCGCCGTCATGAAAGCGCGCGCCCCTACCGCTACGACGTGCGCTTCGACAATGGCATCGCTGCTGCCATCGCACCGACCGACCATGCCGCGCTGTTCCGCTTCGAGTTCCCCGAGGGCGGCGACGCCAACCTGCTGTTCGACAATGTCGATGCGCGTGGTGGCCTGACCCTGGACACGGCCACGCAGACCCTCAGCGGCTACACCGATACGCGCAGTGGCCTGTCCAACGGCGCCAGCCGCATGTACGTGGTGGCCAGCTTCGACAAGCCGTGGCGCAGCAGCGGCCGCCTCGACACCGACCGCCCGACCGGTTACATCAAGTTCAATGCCGGCAGCGACCGGCAGGTGACGATGCGTATCGCCACCTCGCTGATCTCGGTGGAACAGGCGCGTCACAACCTGGCGCTGGAAATCGCCGCCGCCGACACGCTGGAAAGCGTGGCCGGCCGTGCGCAGGATGCATGGGACGCGCGCCTGGCCCGCTTCGACATCGGCAATGCCAGTGACGACCAGAAGACCACCTTGTATTCCAGCCTGTACCGGCTGTACCTGTATCCCAACTCCGGCCACGAGAATGCCGGCAGCGCGGCCGCGCCTGACTGGCGCTACGCCAACCAGGCCAGCGCCAGCGACGACAACACCGAGGGCAGCGCGAACCGCAGCTTCACCGGCGTGCGCGATGGCAAGGTGTTCGTCAACAACGGCTTCTGGGACACCTTCCGCACCACCTGGCCAGCCTATGCGCTGTTCACGCCCGACGATGCCGGGCAGATGGTGCAGGGTTTCATCGAGCAGTACCGTGCCGGTGGCTGGATCGCACGCTGGTCGTCGCCGGGCTACGCCGACCTGATGGTCGGTACCAGCTCGGACGTGGCATTTGCAGATGCGTGGCTGAAAGGCGTCGGTGGCTTCGATCCGGCAGAGGCCTACGCGGCCGCGCTGAAGAACGCGACCGTGGTCCCCCCCGACCGCCACGTCGGCCGCAAGGGCATGGACCGCTCGACCTTCCGTGGCTATGCCAGCGCGGACGTGCACGAAGGCATGTCGTGGACGATGGAAGGCGCACTGAATGACTTCGGCATCGCCAACATGGCCGAGGCCCTGGCCAAACGCGCGACCACGCCGGCCGCACGCGAGCGCTACAGCACCGAGGCCGACTACTTCCGCCATCGCGCCGCCAGCTACGCGACGATGTTCGATCCGGCCGCCGGCTTCTTCCAGGGCCGCAAGGCCGATGGCCAGTGGCGCGTGGACGCCAAGGCCTACGACCCGCGCGTGTGGGGCCACGACTACACCGAATCCAATGGCTGGACCTTCGCCTTCACCGCCGCCCACGATGGCGAAGGACTCGCCGCGCTCTATGGTGGCCGTGACAAGCTGGCAGCGAAGCTGGATGCCTTCTTCTCCACCCCGGAAACCGCCGACCCCGCGTTTGCCGGATCCTACGGCGGCACCATCCACGAGATGACCGAAGCGCGCGATGTGCGCATGGGCATGTACGCGCACAGCAACCAGCCGGCGCACCACATCCCATGGATGTACCTGTACGCCGGGCAGCCGTGGAAGACCCAGCAGCACGTGCGCGAGATCCTGTCGCGGCTGTATGTGGGCAGCGAGATCGGCCAGGGCTATCCGGGCGACGAGGACAACGGCGAGACCTCCGCGTGGTACGTGCTGGCTTCGCTGGGCCTGTATCCGCTGCGCATGGGCGCCCCGGAGTACGTGATCGGTTCACCGGCGTTCGAACATGCGAGGGTGGAACTGCAGGGCGGTGCGGTGCTGACCGTGAACGCGGCCAACAACTCACGCGAGAACGTCTACGTGCAGTCGCTGAAGATCAATGGCAAGCCGTGGACGAAGACCTGGGTGCCGCACGAGCTGATCGCCAAGGGCGCGACGCTGGACTTCGTGATGGGGCCGCAGCCTTCGCGCTGGGGCAGCGGCGTGGACGATGTGCCGCGCTCGCTGACCGCGCGGGGCCAGCGCCCGCAGCTGCTGCACGACCTGCTCGGCAGTGGCGCCAAGGCGACGCTGGCCGATGGTCGCGCCCTGCCAGCGCTGGTCGACGACGATGCCGCCACGACCGTCGGCCTGGGCGGCGGCGCAACCATCGCACTGACCGGCCTGGGCGACGGCGTGCCGACCATGTACACGCTCACCAGCGGTGACGGCCGCATCCAGGGCGGCGAATGGACGCTGGAAGCGCGCAGTGGCAACGGCCGCTGGATCGTGCTCGACCAGCGCAGCGGCGAAGCCTTCGAGTCTGCCCGCCAGACCCGACCGTTCCGCATCGCCAAACCCGGTCGTTACAGCGAGTATCGGCTGCGCCTGGCCGCACCGGGCCGGCTGCCGCTGGCGGAGATCGAACTGTTGGCGCCCAGCGCCGTACAATGAGCCCCATGCGCTACCGTCTGCTGCCTCTGGCCCTTGTTGCCCTTTCCTTCTCCAGCTTCGGCCAGACCCAGGCCTTTGATGCGCAGCTGACCCGCGACGGCGTGACGCTGAACTACCAGGACGCCCGTGGCGCCCTGGCCGCGCCGCAGCGCAAGCGGATCATCGATACGTTCTACTTCGCCTACCTGCGCGAACGTGCGGACTTCCACCCGGCCGCGCCGTCGATGGTGCGCATCGTGATCGACCCGGCCTACACCGGGATCGCCTTCGTCGGTGACAAGGACCAGGCCGCAACGATCACCATCAACCCGGGTTGGCTGGCGCAGCACCCCAACGACATCGACCTGGTCACCCATGAGGCCATGCACATCGTGCAGGGCTATCCGGGCTATGGCGACGCACGGGTGCCGGGTTGGCTGGTGGAGGGCATCGCCGACTACGCACGCGACCGCTACGGCATGGACAATGCCGCCGCGGGCTGGGCACTGCCGGGCAAGGTCGAGAAGGGACAGAACTTCGACAGTGGCTACCGGGTGACCGGTGCGTTCCTGAAGTGGGCCGACGCCGAACACCCGGGACTGGTGCTCGCACTGGACAAGGCCCTGCGCGACGGCCGCTATGCACCGGCGCTGTGGCAGAAGCACACCGGCAAGGCACTGCCGGCGCTGTGGGCGCAGTACGCCAAGCCGCGTTCCGACGCTCCGCCGCCGGCCCCTGCACGCCGCGGCAAGCGGCGCTGACGCCCACGCTGTCGCCGGCGCCTCAGCGCGACTGCACGAAACCGGCGTACAGCGCGAACAGCTGCTGGAAGTACCGCCGCGTCACTCGATTGCGCATGACACCCTCGCCGATGGGAAGTTGGTCGGGCCCAGGGTGGGAAGGCCGGTCCGGTCCCTTCCCACGGCCGGGCCGCGTGGGCGTATTGGGCCGCAGCGGCGTTGCAGGGAAATGACCGCCGGACTGCAATTCACCGGGTAGCGCCGGGGCCCGCCCCACGGGCGGCGGGCACCCCCCCGCGGCCCGCCGCCGCCGGCAGGCCCCCCGGCACCC
>NZ_JAVFVN010000788.1:0-240 GCF_030910085.1 Stenotrophomonas maltophilia group sp. RNC7
AAAACGGCTCCGACCCCTTCTTGTTTCCGTTCGACCCACCGCTTCTGAATCCAGTCGAGCAAGCGCGACGCCACGAAGCACGTCCATCCGTCACCGAGAAACTGTCGAAGGCGGGGCGGGAGGGGCAGGCAGGACCGTTGGCGCCATGGGCCCGAGGCACGCCTCGGGCGGGTTGGGCAGGACGCCCAACCCCGGTCTTGCCGTGTGCGCAGGACAGCGCACACGAGCAAGGCGCCATCG
>NZ_JAVFVN010000790.1:0-309 GCF_030910085.1 Stenotrophomonas maltophilia group sp. RNC7
CAAGAGTTGCTCCAATGTTTCCCCGGCAAATAATTGTAAATCCATTTTAAATTTGTTAAATAACATTTCCATTCCTCCCAAATTGTCCTAGCCTTTTAAAACAGGTCGGCTCCTGCATGAACTCTTTCAGTTTAGGCTCATAAATACTAAAAAGAGCAATAAAAAAAGACCTTACTTGATCTTAATTAAATTGAAATATGTTTGGATTATCTCGTATGACTTGATATAAAACCGTAGCCATAATTGATAAATCTTTATGTTGCCACTCAATCTCATACATAGCAGTTATAGCTTCTAGTATCTCATGTA
>NZ_JAVFVN010000808.1:0-884 GCF_030910085.1 Stenotrophomonas maltophilia group sp. RNC7
AAATCAATTTTCGCTTGAATATCTTCAACGGAGTGTACAGCACTTCCAAGCTTTGCTGACTCGAGCTGGACTTGCAGCAAGCGGTGCTGGTCTTCGTATTGGAAGGGAGCAAAAGTAATTTCCTGATCTTCATCTGGAACATTCCGCCTTTCGTAAGCTTCCAACATCACTTTATGGGCCTGAACCGAATGTTCTGGCAGCGGAGCATTCAGCGTATCAACCAAGAGCTTTACCAAATCGGCAGCAGCGGCTGAATCCTTCAAACTTCTGGCCTCAGACGTCCTCCTTTGTGTGTCGGAAGTATGGGACGCAAGTGCAGCCAGCGCCGCAGCTTCCATAGGGGAGAGTGCGTCTTTTGTGCGGGACGGCTGCGTAAGGTTTTGAACCGCCTTGACCATGGCGTCGGAACAGTCAACTTGACCGGCTGGTGCGTTTCTCAATGCAGGAGTTAGTTTCATTAGTGGAATCCTCCGGGAGCCCGATTGCCAGTTTCTTGAGCCGCGACCTCCAGCAGTCGCACGGCTTCGCCAACAGACAAATCCGTTTCCAAAGCAACAACTTTTGCGACATGTGGCATACGCTTGCCAACGTCGCTGTTGAGAATTTCGGAAATACGGGCGCGCTCGTCATCGTACATTTGGGACCTCGAATTTTGCGTTGAGCTTTTTGGCAGCAGCCATCATCGGCTTCTCGTGGGGTTTCTGCAGCGAGGTATTTACCGGGCGCGGCGCGGCGGATGCCTTTGCCGGCTGTGATGGCGCGTACTTCTCAGCATGTAACCGGCGGATCTCGGCTCGCAGATTAATATATTCAGCGTATGGAAGCTTAGCTTCTGGCGCGTCCATGGGGATGTAGCCCAAATCGACATAAGGAACTGTCTGGCT
>NZ_JAVFVN010000821.1:0-308 GCF_030910085.1 Stenotrophomonas maltophilia group sp. RNC7
GTGGATGATCGAGCCACCTGGGTCGGCGCAGCGTGTCGGATTTCCAGTGAGGAGGGTTGACGATGCACAAGAAGTCGATCATGCAATCGCAGGCGTGCCACTATGGGAAGACGACGACAGCACGCCGCCGCTCGAACCGCCGCCGGTCCCACCTGCGGCTACGTTGAGCTGGCAGATGCTGGAGCGCGAGGAGCGCATCAGCAGTAATACGCAGGTACAGATCTAGAAGGTCCAGAAGGCCGGCACGCTAGAACTGTGTGGGTGGTGACGGAGGGGCGATCTTCGTCAACGCCGTGGCGACAGTGGGG
>NZ_JAVFVN010000383.1:0-311 GCF_030910085.1 Stenotrophomonas maltophilia group sp. RNC7
CCCCTAGCTATAACAGTGCTCTACCCCCCGCAGTAATACTTGAGGCACTACCTAAATAGTTTTCGGAGAGAACCAGCTATTTCCAGATTTGTTTAGCCTTTCACCCCTATCCACAGCTCATCCCCTAATTTTTCAACATTAGTGGGTTCGGTCCTCCAGCACGTGTTACCGTGCCTTCAACCTGGCCATGGATAGATCATCTGGTTTCGGGTCTACACCCAGCGACTGAATCGCCCTATTCGGACTCGCTTTCGCTACGGCTTCCCTATTCGGTTAACCTTGCCACTGAATGTAAGTCGCTGACCCATTAT
>NZ_JAVFVN010000835.1:0-710 GCF_030910085.1 Stenotrophomonas maltophilia group sp. RNC7
TTTGTTATTTTTGGTGCGTTATCAAGCATTTCAAACCCTACTTCTGAAAAAACGACAGCAACTAGTAAAAAAGTTGCTTCTAACAATGCAGAAGAAAAAGAGAGCGAGAAGAAAAAAGAACTAGAAAAGAAAGAAGCGGACGAAAAAACTCAAAAACAAGAAGATGAGAAGCATTAAGCTGATGAACAAACTCGTAAGCAAGAGGATGAAAAACGTCAAGCCGAGGAACAAGCTCGTAAGAAAGAAGATGAAAAACGTCTCGCTGATGAGAAAGCTCGTAAACAACAAGAAGAACAAAAGCGCCAAGCTGATGAGCAAGCTCGTAAACAACAAGAAGAGCAAAAACGCCTCGCTGATGAGCAAGCTCGTAAACAACAAGAAGAGCAAAAACGCCAAGCTGATGAACAAGCTCGCAAACAACAAGAAGAGCAAAAACGCCAAGCTGATGAACAAGCTCGTAAACAACAAGAGGAACAGAAAAAAGCACAGCAAACTCAAACACAACCTGCTTCAGGAAATACTAGTAGTGCATATTACAAAAATTGTGCTGCAGTTAGAGCTGCTGGGAAAGCTCCCCTATATAAAGGACAACCAGGTTATGCCTCACATCTTGATCGTGATGGCGATGGAGTTGCATGTGAAAAATAGTAGTAAAAAAGAAGCTTCTAGTAAGCTTCTTTTTTACTACTACGTATAGTTATTATTCTTCC
>NZ_JAVFVN010000393.1:0-1242 GCF_030910085.1 Stenotrophomonas maltophilia group sp. RNC7
ACAACTGTCAGAAGTTCGTCCTTTGACAACTTGCGAATGTCGGTTCCGCGCCATTGGATGATCATAGGAATGTCGCTCATCCTCACTCTGCCTCCTTCTTGTCGGCTTCTTCCGCCCTTTTCAAAGCGTCCATCGTTTTCGGATACCGGCGAAGCGTGTCTTCAACGAGTTCCGGGATGCGCTCGCGCAACTCGTCTAAGCCTTCCTTGATACGGTCAAAGGTGCGCTTGTTCATCCTCACTCCCTTTCCCGCAGTGCGGCGCGGCCTGCCTTCCGGTCGAGATGATCAAGCCGTTGACGCATTTCATCTGTGAAGCGGCACACAGTCGTTAACCTGGCAGGATCGTTTAGAGCTTCTCCGATCTCTAAGATTGACGATGCCCAATCTGCCGCGTTCTTAGCGATGAATGCACACTGTTGCGCAAATTCTGCTTCCGTCAGCTTACCCATGGTCACCGCCTTTCAGGGCTTGGCGACCGATAGAGAAGCCTTCCCACGACCAGTAAAGCGGCCAGAGCGCACCGCCCGCCATCCCTTTGAAAACGACGCATTCAGGCCCTGAGTTGGTTGAATAGATTGATGGCCCACAGTTCGTTCCAGATGCCACGTAACCAAACGTCAGCAACGCAATAAGCCAGTATGCGGCAAAACACTTTTCGAATGTCAGCTTCATTCGCTCTGCTCCCCAAGTGCGGATGCGGCGAGCATGGCGCGCCAGCAATCGCTGAACGTTATGTCATAATCTGCATCCCAATCTTCCTCATTAGCTGCGGCCAGCATCCCCTCTGTCGGCTCCTGTAGAGCGGCGCGGATGGTGGATAGGATGAGACCGGCGGTTTTCACCGTTTCATCTGGTTTGGCGCTTTGCAAGATCGTGCAAATGTCGAACTTGAGCGCTAGGTGTTCCTTACTCGGCATTGCCGGCCTCCTCGCCATGGATCGAGCAACTAGCATTGATGACGAACATGACGTTTCCGTCCTTGTCCTTCACACCGCCCATGTAGCCTTTGCCATAGCCGTTATCGATGACAGGGCAGGTGCATCCCAGTTCGGTTGCTTCCTTGCTGCCTGGTTTTGGTGTCATTTGCTGGCCTCCCCACGAACAACGATTTGTGTCTTGGTGCGATAGATGTAGAGCGGGCACGACAAGTCGGTATTCGAGAATACGACACCGTTTCGAAAGCCCATTCGATCCGGGTACTGTCTGACGAAGTGCACTGCCATATGCGCAGCGCGGGACAG
>NZ_JAVFVN010000856.1:0-553 GCF_030910085.1 Stenotrophomonas maltophilia group sp. RNC7
CGACTCGGCCAACTCCACGGCTTGGTGCTTGAACTCATCGGTGTAGCTACGACGGGTGATACGGGACATAAGGGACCTCCAAGTGCGATCAAAGTATCGCTTCTTGGCGTCCGCTGACGGGGGGCCAGATCACACGCCCCCGCAACCGGACCCACCCCGCCTTCGACAGAGTCCCGCGATCTGTAGATCCACGCCATGCGTGGATGAATCTCTGTCGGATAACGAAATCGATTGGAGTCAGATCCGTTTTCCGTTGGAAAACGGATCTGACTCCATGACCCCACGCAATTCCAGGACCCATCCAACCGTCACCGGGAAACTGTCAAAGGCGGGGCGGTGTGGGCTGGCAGGACCGTTGGCGCCATGGATGGCGCCATCGAGCCCCCAGGGGTGAGGGCGCTTTGCTTGCGAAGCACTGATCTGGCCCCCCGTCAGCGGACGCCAAGAAGCGATACTTTGATCGCACTTGGAGGTCCCTTATGTCCCGTATCACCCGTCGTAGCTACACCGATGAGTTCAAGCACCAAGCCGTGGAGTTGGCCGAGTCGCTCGG
>NZ_JAVFVN010000859.1:0-710 GCF_030910085.1 Stenotrophomonas maltophilia group sp. RNC7
AGGTGCCCCCCGGCACTTACGACGACGGGTATGTGTCGCCATCAGAGGTGGATTATTCATCGGCAGCGCGTCCTCGCCCCTTTTCCGCCAGCTGAGATTCGAACCTGTACCGCCGCGCTTATTTGGCAGTAGGCTTGAACAGCTGCCACGCCGGCGAAAACCTGCAAGCGCTGCGAGCCGTTCCGGGAATGACGTTAATGGTTCCAATCAGTTGCTTGAACTGCAAGACATCATATTCGGCGTCGCTTGTTTCTAATCTGGTGATCAGAGCTTGCAGCTGATTCCACTTCCACCCAGGTTCCCGCTGTAATGGCGCCAGCATCCGACCGCTGACGTGTAATTTTGCCCGTAAGCTCTCGGCCTGATCTTCGAGTTGCTGAAAGCGCACCTTCAAGGTTGCGGTATAGAGCCCATCCTCAATAGCGGACATCAGGCGCTGGAGCCGTCGATCTATCTTCTCGAGCTGTAATCGATCTCTTTCCATCTGGCGGTGCTGCTCACCGATGTTCATCTGTTCGTCATTCATCAATGCGTCTGCGTAGTCAGTGATCAACGCGGCAGTCTCGGTAAAAATATCTCTGACCGTCGCATCCATCACCCTTCGCTGGACCGTCTTGCCGTTACCGCATGTCTTTCGCCGGTAATGCTCCGCACAACCGTAGCGATCCCTCCCCACGTTGCAGAACTCGCCACTGCATCGCGCGCAGGCC
>NZ_JAVFVN010000106.1:0-305 GCF_030910085.1 Stenotrophomonas maltophilia group sp. RNC7
TAATCTTTTAAATATATAAATTACATTATAATTTAAAAATGGCTTTTTCTAAAAAAATAAATTTAGTGACCCGAAAGGAATAGATTTATGGCAAATCATTTTGGAGTAAAAGTACTTGAAGGAAAACGTGGATTAAAATTAACCAGAGAGAACTATGCAATTGTGAGTAACAAAAATTCATTATGTCGTTTTTCTAGGGATATTTACGCTGATGAAGAAGGGAAAACATATTCAGATGAATGGTGTATAAAGCAGCTTGAGGATTGTTTAAAAAATTATGACTTGAATATGGAGTACTTTTCTTT
>NZ_JAVFVN010000108.1:0-533 GCF_030910085.1 Stenotrophomonas maltophilia group sp. RNC7
TTCCCTGCACGGTACACACCAGCTAGCAAATATATTCACGACAGAAACGTTTTTGTCTAACGTAGCTTTATCTATACCAGGAACATGGACCAACTTAGGAATACTCGGTAATTCCATCGACGGTGCTTTTCTAGAAATCATTACTGATGGGATGACGCTAGTAGGGCCACCACGGAAAAGTTGTGTCGCGAAAATCACTGTGAATAACAAGAAAAGTAGTAATGGAAGGAAAACGATGTAATTTCTTCTGCGTGAAATCGTTTTCATGTTATTCATTTCTCTCAACCTAATTTTCAAAACATCGAATACGAAAACATCAACTTCGTACTGACGAGCAAATGATAATCATACTAGAGAAAGACACATACTATATTGTCGGGACGAGACTGGCGACACAGGAAAAACCTCATCGAGCTGGCTGTGTAGACGGTATTATTGATGATAGTAGAGTTCATCAGATTAAAAAACACGATCAGTGACCTATGCAACGGGGAGCAGAAGGACAAGTGATATGGTTGGCGTCGCATCTAACT
>NZ_JAVFVN010000111.1:0-706 GCF_030910085.1 Stenotrophomonas maltophilia group sp. RNC7
TAGGTTAATGAATGCTAAGAGGAGGAATTCATTTACTTTAAGCTTTATATCTATGGAGGGAAAGCGAGAGACTGGAGAATTCTATGCCGGAACTCCGTCTGCTAGTGCTATGCAATATAAGGAAGGAAAAGTAGACGTATGGCTGAATGTTAAAATGAATTTCATTGAAATGTAGGTGATTTGAATGTATCCAGTAAGTAGGGAGTTTCAAGAAAAAATAATAGATCCATTCAATAGAAGAGTGTACGGAAAAGTTCAAATTGACTATACAGACCCATTTTTAGATCAGTCCATCAATACCGAGGCCAATGAAAATGCAAATGTTTCATTTCCGAATCAAATAGTCGATGGCGTTAGAAACCCTTCTGGTAAAATGGCAAGTCTAGACGGTTCATGGCAGTTAGATGGAACCTATCAATTGTTTGGTGAAGGAGATCAGATTGGCTGGTGGGGCAGTCAACTATCGGATAGTAGTGGTAAGTTTACAGCGCCTTATCCAACGGTGGCAAGTACATTCTTTAGCAGGTCCATTCACAGTTTAAGGGTTGTAGGAGATAGCGAAAGAAAAGAATATCCAGTTAATTTCACCATAAGGCTATATAGTGATGAAGATACAATCTTATATGCAGAGAACGTAGAAAACAATAACCAAGTCCTATGGGAAAAGATAATTCCAGCAGTTACCCAAGTAACCAAAATGGAGTTA
>NZ_JAVFVN010000119.1:0-395 GCF_030910085.1 Stenotrophomonas maltophilia group sp. RNC7
GAACCTTTTGGTCGTCAATTATTAAAGGAACGTTATCATCCAAGGAAAGTTACAGAGGATGTACTAGACTATGTAATAGAAAATGGAGAAATTTTGATTCAACTACCAAAACAACTCAAAGAATTAACTGCCGTTATGCAAAAGGGGAATATGCGTATAGCCATAACGATCCCAGAATTGAACCTGTTTTTAACTAAATTAGATCGTATCAGTAATCGGCTTTCATTTAGTATTGTATTACTTTCTTTTAGCATCATCATGGTTGGGCTTATTATTGGTTCGTCATTGAGTAGGAAATCCACACTTCTTTGGAACCTACCAGCCATTGAAATTGGATTTGGAGTAGCAATCTTGATGTTTCTTTGGTTGTTATATTCTATATTTAAATCAGGGAA
>NZ_JAVFVN010000129.1:0-872 GCF_030910085.1 Stenotrophomonas maltophilia group sp. RNC7
GCCACCTATATCAAGGTCTTTCTTCGTATATAACATTTGAACAGAAGCTTCATATTTAAAGATTTTAAAAATGAAATTTATATCTTTATCTATGAAAATTAACTTTAGCCTTAAAAAATCCTCTTTCGTCCCTATAATATAGATATTTATTATCGTAGCTCCATGCATAAGAACGTGCTAATGCAGCACGTAGCTTCTTTTCCTTTAGCCTATTTTTCTTAACATCAACTTTTACTGCATAATAATCATGGGGCTTCATTAACATTCTTAAAGGATTCAGTGTTTTTGAATTTCTTACTTCTACAAATACTACTTCATTGCCTGAGATCCATTTTATACTCGTTTCTTCAATTGTCCCTTTGCTTTATAAATAATATCCCAATTCTTATTATTTACATCATATCTAAAGATCTTCAATTTCTCAGGATCATTTGCTACATAATAACCTAAATAATATATATTCCTCATCTGGAATCCACTGTAATGGTCGATTATTAAATTCACCTATTTTTTCTATATTTCTATTTTCAATATCCCATAAGTATATATTGTCGTCTGGGTACTCATCGTCAAAACCTATCAAATAAATAATTACCCTCTCATCGCTTGGTGACCACTTTATGACTCGCTCACCTTCAATTGGGATATTGATTATAGTTTTGTTCTTAATATCTATTAAAATATTTAGTCTCGAATATAGGTCTCTAAGCTGTAAATATCGTTTTGTATTTGACCCTGTGATATAAAGCTTTAAATTTTCTGCATTATCAATATATCCTTCTTTTACTAAATTAGTTTCAAATATTGTTTGTTCAGACACACTGTCTATGATTTTGATAGAACCATCATTGTAATTAATAATATCATAGTCT
>NZ_JAVFVN010000159.1:0-462 GCF_030910085.1 Stenotrophomonas maltophilia group sp. RNC7
GAGGTGTTCTTTAATGACATTAGGGCTTATAGGGTCAACCTTAGGGAAGACGGAAAAGAGCAGTATTTAGAAGTCTACCTACCAAGAGGAAGAAATAAGCTAGGGGCTGGACTATATCATATTACTATACAAAATAGCCAGCAGCATACCAAAGAGCTTTATGGTACCTTAAGTGTTGTACCATCCTTTGGACACAGGTTGCCTCCTACCGAAGACTTGAGCTATGGCACCATCACTTCCTATGGCAATGTCGATGGACTGAGGAGAGGCGAGATTATAAGACTGGATCATCTAGAACCATTTAAAGAACAGACCCTAAGGAATTCTTTACATCGATACATATTGCGCTCTCCAATCGTGGAGGTTAGAAGCAGTGGTACAGATTTCTCTCAATTCTCTGTTGAAATACCAATGGACAATGGACGATATGAACGATATAGAGTATTAAGATATAACGATGTA